>JAWVFR010000066.1:0-4291 GCA_033855845.1 Solirubrobacteraceae bacterium | reverse complement strand
ACCTGCCGTGCCGAGCAGCGCAGCGACCCCGCCGCGTTCAAGGTCAAGTACGGCACCAACCGCAACAGGTCAAACGCGTTCGGCAAGTGCGTCTCCAAGACGGTGCGTGCCGGCGGCTGAGCACCGGCGGACATCGCGCCCGTCGGCGCGGCGATCGTCGGTTCTCAGTGTCTCGACGCAACTAGAAAAGCCCCGCGTGAGCGGGGCTTTTCTGCGGCGCTCCGCCGCCCGCGGCGTCCGTAGGCCATGAGCTTGTCGCCCTTTTCCCAGCGCGCAAGGGCGACAGGGCCGCCGGCCTTTCCGGCGGCTGGAGAGGAGGCCCCCGGCATCGGGGGCCTCCTCTTGTTCCGACTCAGGCAAGCCCCCGATCCCGGCGTTACAAATCGCATCGCTCGCGTCTTCTTGTGGGTGCGCGCTTTACCTCCGGGAGGATGCATGTCTCATATCTCACTGCCGCGTGTGCGGCGCCTCGCGCTGATCGCGTTGGGTGTGGCGATCGCCGCGCTGATGGTGGCCGCCTTCTATGCCAACCACGAATCGGCCAGCGCTAACCCTCAGCCGGCCGACAAGGTCGCGGTGTCGAGCAACACGGCCACCGTGTCCGGACCGGGCGAGGAGGTCGAGCTTCTCAGGGCGACCCTGAAGACCTCGAGCCCCGCAGACCTGATCCTCGCGGTCACCGCCGAGTGCACGATCGCGACCGACGTCACCACCACCGGCAATGACGACGAGTCGGCGCAGGGCAAGGTGCAGATCTGGATCGAGATCGACGGCAACCCGGTTCCGGTGTCGTCGAACCCCGCACCGGACAACGGCAAGGTCACGTTCTGCGACCGAGCCCACCACCGCATGACGACGACGCTCGACACGTCTTCGACGATCCGAACCCTCGACTCGACCGGAACCGCCAACGCGTTCAACTGGACGAAGCTCAACCTGGGCAATGGCGCCCACACGATCGTGGTCAAGGGCAAGCTCACCGAGACGGCGACGAACACGAACACCGCCGACGCCGCGGTGGGCAAGCGCACCCTCACCGTGATCCCGGCGAAGTTGGCCAACGACGCGGTCATCTAAGGCGCGCAGGCAGTCCGCGGGGGCGGCGCCCGCCGCCCCCTCGCCGCGCCGCACACAGGCCTGGTCGACCCAACTAGAGGCCGACAAGGCGGCGCATCGCCCCGCGCCGTCCCAGCCAGGCCCGGACGGCGCGGACCTCGGGCAATGGCTCCACGGGCCGAAGTGTCTCACCGGCGCGGGCGCGCCGCCAGTTCTCGCTCAGCTCCTGCTGATGCAACTCCGCCCAGGCGACCACGAACCGCAGTTGCCGGCGTCCCACGTCGCTCTCGAGCGAACTCGACTAACGCGAGGCGAACAGGACCGACGCGCCGCCATAGGCGTGGGCGTCGCCAGCCTTGACCGCCTTGCCGACGAGCTTGTGGTCCTCGCCGCTCCGCGCGAAGGAGAGCGCAAACTCGATTCCGGTGACCGCGACGAGATGGGCGAGGGTCTCGAACTGCGGGTTCTTCTCGCCCGACTCAAGCTCGACGACGCGGGGCTGGCTCACCCCGAGCTGGGCGGCAAGGTCGCGCTGGGTGAGGTCGTTCTCAGCGCGGTAGCGGATCAGCTCGACGGCGACGTGGCGCGCGAGGGCGAGCCGCTCCCATTCCTCAGCAAGCTCGGGGTCCGCACCAAGCTGTGCGCGGAGCAAATCCTCATGCGCAACCGGCTTGGCCAGCTTCTTGGTCTTCGTCGATCGCGGCTTGGTCTTCGTTGCCATCGCCCTGCTCATGATAGGTCTTGGCTTATCAGGCGTCAAGTCCGCCACCCCTCGTACTGCCGGCCCCGATCCTGAGCTCGCGCAACGAGCTTGTCGAACTCGTCGTGCGTACCGACCGAGAGGATCACGTACGCCCGCTCGCCGATCCGCCTGTAGATCAGCCGCCAGTCCGAGCTTCCCTGGCGCGGGCGCAGCTCGCGCAAGCCCGCAGCGCCCTCGCCTCCGAGCGGCTTCATGTGCGGCGGGACCAGCTGCTCGCCGAGCGCCCGCAGCTTTTCGACGACGTTCAACAGCGCCTTGATCTCGCCCTTCGACTTGACGGCGACCAGCATCTCCCGGGCCGCCGCCACGTCGTAGATCACCGTGTGAGGCGTCATTCGGGGGCCAACCTACGCCCCCTACCCGACCGAATCCGGGCGCGGTGGTACGTTGCGCGCGCGGTGCGACGCGATGCCGGCGAGCCACTGAGCAAGACCGGGCGCCCGCGCCGAGCGATTCCAAGAGATCGCCCCCGATTCGCTTTTCGCCTTAGCGTGACGACTTCTCTGCTTCTCGACCTATAGAAAAACCCCGCCGGAGCGGGGCTTTTCCTTAGCGAGCCGATAAGCCGGATTCTGTCTGGAGCAGCCATCCATCTGTGCGGCCTACCTGGACCTGGGCGGGCTACCTCGTGGCGGTCCTGTCTGGCCTTGCATCCGGTGGGGTTTGCCTTGACGTGCCGCGTCGCCGCGTCACCGGTGCGCTCTTACCGCACCATTTCACCCTTGCCGGCCCGGGAAGCACGTGCATTCCCGGACGTAGGCGGTGTCATTTCTGTGGCACTTTCCCGCGGGTTTCCCCGGGTCGGCGTTACCGACCACCGCGCCCTGTGATGTCCGGACTTTCCTCGAAGGCGATACCTCCGCGACTGCTTAGCTTGCACGTCCAGAGTAGCGCCGCGCGACCGATCCACCAACCCCCGCAGCGGAGCCTTCAGCCAACGCCGTAGCCCACGAGCGGCTGGGCGTGGCTGGCAAGGACGCAGGGGGTGGGACAGTGCTCCGCACGGCCCACCCCCGAGGACGCCGCCAGGCGCGTCCAGGCGCCGTGGGCTACCCGCCGACCTGGTAGTTGACGTTTCCCTTGTCATCCTTCTGCGTGACCTTCACGTTGGCCTTCTGGCCCGTGGTGGTCGTGGCGGTGCAGTTGAAGACGTTGCCCTTCTTGACCTTGACGTCGCTGGGGCACTTGACCGCCTTGATCTTGACGCCCGCCTGCTTCTCGATCCCGTCCTTGATCTTGCCTTCGAGCTTGCCGGTGTCGAGCTTCTTGTCGCCGCATCCGGCGACGCCGAGGGCTCCGGCGGCGAGCAGCGGCAGGAGCAGGTGGTGGCGCGTCATCGGTCCTCTACTTTCGGTGGCTGGGCGGGCGGCGCGAACCCTACGCGAGTTCGCTGCCGCAGCGAGTGCAGTCGGCGGCGATCTGACCGCCGGCGCGCCGGCGCAGCATGCCATCGCAGACCGGGCAGGCGGCGGGAGCGCCGGCTCCGATCGCGGCCCAGGCCCCGGACACGACCTCGCCGAGGGTCAGCCGGCCGTGGGAGAGGTGCTGGACCCGGGCCCCGCCCGGGGAGGCCGCGGGCCGATGCGGCGCGAGCTCGGGAGCCGACTCGGTGCTCGGGAGCGTGAAGAGCGGTGCGGGTGCGGTGGCGGTCGTCATCAGACCTTCCTCAGCAGCCCGACGACCCTCCCGAGGACGCGGACCTCCTTGGAGCGGATGGGCTCCATCGCGTCGTTCTCGGGCTGCAGCCGCACGTGGTCGGCCTCGCGGAAGAAGCGCTTGACGGTCGCCTCCTCGCCCACGAGGGCCACGACGATGTCGCTGTCCTGGGCGGTGTCCTGGGGACGGACGACGACGAAGTCGCCCTCCAGGATCCCGGCGTCCTTCATCGAGTCGCCGCGGACGCGCAGCAGGTACTCGCCGTCCTCGCCGCCCGCGACGGCGGGAACGTCGATGTGGTCCTCGATGTTCTCCTCGGCCAGCACCGGCTGGCCGGCCGCGACCTGGCCCACGAGCGGCAGCCCGTTGGGCCGGACCAGGCTCTTGACGCTGTCGGCGGCGCGGTCGAACAGCTCGATCGCACGCGGCTTGGATGGATCGCGCCGCAGCAGCCCGATCTTCTCGAGGTTCGCGAGATGCGCGTGCACCGTCGAGGACGAGGCCAGCCCGACGGCCTTGCCGATGTCCCGCACGGTGGGCGGATAGCCGTACTTCGCCGAGTACTTCTTGATGAAGTCGAAGATCTCCTGCTGGCGCTTCGTGAGGTCCAGATCGACCATCGAGAGCCCTCCCCTAGCGACCGATTTTCGCCGTTGAAACGAACATGTGTTCGGGACAGTAGCGCGGGCCGGGGACGGAAACAAGGGCCTATACTGGCCGCCGCCCCAGCGCCTGTGGCGGAATTGGTAGACGCGCAAGGTTGAGGGCCTTGTCGGCCGTAAGGCCGGTGGGTGTTCGAGTCACCCCAGGCGCATT
>JAWVFR010000065.1:0-8760 GCA_033855845.1 Solirubrobacteraceae bacterium | reverse complement strand
AGCACCAGCTCCTGGCCGGCCTTGACGTCCGAGGGCGGGTGGTCGTCGTTGGAGGCGGGGTCGAAGACGTGCAGGTCGACGAAGTTGGGGTCGATCCAGGAGACGTCGCGCAGCTCGCCCTTGGCGGCGTCGTCGAGGAAGCTGTCGCCGATGTCGACCAGTCCCGACTCCAGGGCCTGGGTCCAGGCCTTGATGCGCCGGCGATCGAAGTAGGTGAAGTTGTCGCGCTGCAGCTTGCGCCAGTTGCGATAGCGCGAGTCGACCGCGCGCAGGGTGGCGGGGTCGTGGGAGTACCAGCGCCACTGGGGATCCTGCAGGTAGCGGGTGAACGCGGGGACGTCGTAGATCGGGACCGCGGGGAGCTTCGATCCCAGCAGCTTCTTCAGCTCCTGCCACCAGCCGAACTTGAGCAGCACCGACGGGCCGGCCTGCCCGGCCAGAGCGTACTGGCGGTTGGGCCAGGTGTCGCCCGGGATCGAGCTGTGCCACGCGTCGCACACGCAGTAGTTGTGCGCGAGATGGTCATAGACCGGCAGGTGGCGGGCGGTGTAGTAGCCCATCGGCAGTCGCCAATGCTCGCGCGGCGGGTCCTTGGCCTTGACGAAGTTGCGCACAAAGCCGCGGTTGCCGTCCGCGAGCTGCTCGGCCACGCAACCGGTGCCGTGACAGGGGTCAAGGCTCTTGTCGAAGGGCTGGCCCGGCGCGTGAAACGCAGTCTCGTCGGGCTCGAACTCGAACACCGGGATCTCGGTGCCGTCGGGGTCGGGGTTGCTCTCGCGGCCCATCAACCCGTTGACCTCCGGCATCCCGTCCAGCGTGAGGTATCCGAGCATCTGATCGAAGGAGCGATTCTCCATCATCAGCACCACGATGTGCTTAACGGCCATCAGCCGCTCCAGCGTCTGATCTTGTGACATGGCGCGCCTCCTTCAACGTCGAGGGGCCCCTGAACCAAGAAAGCGTCAGCGCGCCAGCTTGTGACGGCGCACAGGCCTCAGAGCCTGTCTCGGCTCGGTACAAGCTGAAGAGGTAGCGCCCAGCCAAGCGCAAGCGCACGCCCGGCTGACCGCTTCTTGGAACCTGAGCTCGGAAAAGGCCTGGCGGCGCCGGCCCTTCCTCCAATGGAGCTAGGGGGACTCGAACCCCCGACCTCCTGGGTGCGATCCAGGCGCTCTCCCAACTGAGCTATAGCCCCGAGGTCGCCGCGGCGGTGGGTGCCGCGGCGCGGGGTTTCAAGTGTAGTCCGCCGCCGACCTGTTGCGAACCGAGCGAGAAAGCGCCTTACTAAGGGCGTATAGTAAGGCATATGGACGTGTCGGCAAAGATCACCAGCAAGGGCCAGGTCACGCTGCCAAAGGCCATGCGGGAGGCGCTGGGCCTGAAGACCGGAGACCGGGTCCTGTTCCGGGTCGGCGACGACTCGGCGGTCCTGGCGCGCACGTCCGACTTCCTCGAGCTGGCCGGCTCCGTCGAGGTCCCGCCCGGCAAGCGAGGCGCCTCATGGGAGGAGATCCGCTCCCGCACACGCCGCGCCTGGGCCGAGGCGCGACGCTGACCGCGCTGCTGGACACCAACGTCGTCATCCGGCACCTGACCGGCGATCCCCCCGCACTCGCCAAGCGGGCCACCCGGCTGCTCGCGCGTGAGGAGCTCCTTCTCACGGACACCGTCTTCGCCGAGACCGTATTCGTGCTCGAGTCCTTCTACGAGGTCCCGCGAGCCAGGACCGCCGAGCTCATGCGCGCCGCGCTGGCGCTGCCGGGCATCCGCGCTCTTGACACGGTGTTACTCCTGCGGGCTCTCGATGTGTACGAGCACTCCAGACTGCATTTCGTGGATGCCTACCTGGTCGCCGTCGCGGAGCTCAGCGGCGTGAAGGCCATCGCGTCGTTCGACCAGGGGCTTGACCGGATCCCGTCCATCACGCGCGCGTCCCCCTGACCGAACCCTTGCGCTGCCGCCCTGCGCGGCGGGTACCCTCAACGCGGGCGCCCTCATGAGCTTTCGCAGCCGACTGACGCTGTTCTTCCTGCTGATCGTGATCGTGCCGATGGTGTCGGTCGCGGTGGTCCTGTTCCGCCTGATCTCCGACAACGAGCAGGGCAAGGCCGACGCGCGCGTCGCGCAGGGGCAGACCGCCGTCATCGGCCTCTATCGCGACGAGGTCGAGCGGGCCGGCACGGCGGCGACGCGCATCGGGCAGGACCGGCCGCTCGCCGTCGCGCTGCGCACCGGTGACCCCGCGGCCGCGACCGTCCTTGCGCGCGAGCTGCTCGGCCGCTACCGCGTGCGCCGCATCGCGATCGTCCGGGGCGGACGGACGCTGGTCGCCGTCGGCTCCCCGCAGGCCACGGCCACCGCGGTGCGCCAGTGGATGGCCCAAAGCGGCCGCTCCCTCGGGCGGCTGGAGGTTTCCGCCACCACCGCCACCGAGTTCACTGGCCTCGCGCGCCGGGTCACCGGGCTGCACGTCGCCGTCCAGCGCGGGCCCATCACCCTCTCCTCGACCCTGCCCGGGCTGGCCTCGCGGCCGCTCCCCCGCGTGGGGACCATCGACGTCCGCGACCGCAAGTACCGCGCCGCCTCCTTCACCGACCGCGAGGTACGGATCGCGGTCCTGGCCGACACGCAGGAGAACGCCTCCGGCGTCACCGCCGGTCGGACGCTGGCCATCGCCGTCCTGGCCGGCTTCCTGATCCTGGCCCTCGGGTTCGCGACGATGGTGTCGCGCTCCCTGCAGGCTCAGATCGCTCGCTTCCTCGCCGGCGCCAAGCGGCTGGGCGGGGGGGACTTCTCGACCCCGGTCCCGGCTGAGGGCAGCGACGAGTTCGCCGCCCTGGGCCACGAGTTCAACGCGATGGCCAGCGAGCTGGAGGCCCGTATCGAGGAGCTGCGCCGGGAGCGCGCGCGCCTCCAGGACTCGATCCGGCGCATCGGCGAGACGTTCGCGTCCAACCTCGACCGCGACGCGCTGCTGCAGATCGTCGTCAACACCGCGGTGGACGCCGTGGCCGCGGGCGCCGGCCGCGCCACGGCCCGCGAGCGCCCCGGCGCGCCGCTCGAGCAGCGCGCCTCGGCCGGCGACGTGCGCGCGCACGGGGAGGCGATCCGCGCCATCGAGGCTCGCGCCCTGGAGTCGGGCGAGCCGGCGGCCAGCGGCGACGACGACGAGGTCGCCGCGCTGGCCCATCCGCTGCGCCCCGACGAGGGGTCGGTCCAGGGCGTGGTGTCGATAGCCCGCCGCGGCGCGCCGTTCACCCCTGACGAGCGCGAGCTCTTCCACTACCTCGCCGCCCAGGCCTCGGTCTCGATGGAGAACGTCGACCTGCACGAGCTCGTCCAGCGCCAGGCCGTCACCGACGAGCTGACTGGGCTGTTCAACCACCGCCGCTTCCAGGAGGTCGTCGACTCCGAGGTCGAGCGCGGGCGGCGCTTCGAGCAGCCCGTCGGCCTCGTGATGCTGGACATCGACAACTTCAAGTCGGTCAACGACACCTACGGCCACCAGCAGGGGGACGTCGTGCTCCGCGAGGTCGCGGGGGTCCTGCGGGCCAGCTCGCGCGATATCGACGAGCCGGCCCGCTACGGCGGCGAGGAACTGGCCGTCGCGCTTCCCCAGACCGACCTCGAGGGCACCTATCTCCTGGCCGAGCGCGTGCGCACCGCGATCGAGGCCCTGGAGATCCCGCGCGTGGACGGCCGCGGGGTCCTGAGCGTCACGGCCAGCTTCGGCGTCGCCGCCCTCCCGGAGAGCGCCGACGGCAAGGACGCGCTCATCGCCGCGGCCGACGCGGCCCTCTACCAGGCCAAGCGCGCGGGCAAGAACCGCACGGAGCGTGCAACGCGCGCCCCGACGAAGACCGCGCCGGCAAAGTAGGCTAGAGACGCCCCATGGGACTCCTCGACGACGCGATTCGAGAGCACCTGGAGCTCAAGCGCAAGCGCGGTGCGGACCCCGCCGAGCTGACGCGCGACGAGCAGGAGGCGCTCACCCCTGCCGTCCGCGAGCCGGCCGACGCCGGGCTGGCCGAGGCGGTGGAGCCCGCCGCGTCCGGCGCGAGCCCGGCCGCCCCCGCGCCCGAGGTGGCGCCCGAGACCTACGCTCCGGTACCCGCCGCGCCCGTGGCGGAGCCGCCCGCGCCCGAGGCGCCGACCGAGCACATCCCCCCGCCGGACCAGGGACTGGTGCCCGACCCCGAGGCGCCCGCCCCCCCGGCCCCGGAACCGCAGGAGACCGTCTCCTTCGACGCCGACGACATCTTCGCCGAGGAGGACGCCGCGGCCACCCAGGAGGAGCAGAAGGCCGAGGAGGACGTCTTGGAGGAGACGCCGGACTTCCTGCAGGAGACGCCGGAGCACGACCGGCTCTGGTTCGAGCAGAAGCCTCCGCGCGACTTCGACTTCGACGGCTGAGCCCCGGTTGGGCGAGCATCGCCTGACCTGGCTGGACGTCTTCGCCGACGCTCCGCTCCAGGGCAACCAGCTCGCGGTCGTCCATGACGCCGACGCGCTGGACGAGGCCACGATGCTGGCCTTCGCGCGCGAGACCAAGCTGTCGGAGACGACGTTCGTTCAGACGGCGACCGAGCCGGGCGCCGACTACCGCAACCGCATCTTCGACCCGCGCAGCGAGCTGCGCTTCGCCGGGCACCCGTCGCTGGGCACGGCGATCGCCGTGGCCCACGCGGCCGGCCACGACGAGGCCGGCTACGTCCAGCAGACGCCCGCCGGCCTGCAGCCGATCGACGTCCGCCTGGACGGCACGCGCGCCCAGGCCTCCATGCTCCAGGAGCCGGCGACCTTCGGGCCCGAGCTGGACCCCGGGGAAGTCCTGGCCCACGTCGGACTGGAGGCCTCCGACGCCGACCCCGAGCTCCCGATCCAGGTGGTGGGCACCGGAGTGCCGCAGGTCATCGCGCCCGTGAGCGCCGAGGCGCTCACCCGCCCGCGTCCGGACTACGCCGCCCTGGAGCCGTTCCTGGACGGCTTCGAGGCCATCGTCCTCTACCTCGCCGCCTGCGAACCGGCGGCCGGCCGCGCCCGCGCCCGCGCCTTCTGCCACACCGCGGAGATGGGCGAGGACCCGGCGACCGGCTCCGCCGCCGGTCCGTTGCTGGCCCACCTGCACGCCCGCGCGGGCGTGGAGCGCCTGGAGATCGACCAGGGGATCGAGATGGGCCGTCCCTCGCGCCTGTCCTGCTCGGTGCAGGGCGACCGCGTGCGCGTGGGTGGGGCGGCGGCGATCCTCGTCGTGGGGACGCTGCGACTTTAGGCCTCTGGACGGGTGTCCAGTCCCGTCCCCAAATGCTTCAGGTCCCCGCGAACTGGACCGATCACCCCTCTGCGTGGACCTCCGGAGCGGTCCCGGAATACACATCTTGCCTCGGAGGGCAAGGACGCCGTGGGAGCGCCCCCCAGTGGGGCGCTTCCGCGTTAAGGAGCCTCAGACGTACCCGCGGATGCGCGCCGCCTCGAGGACGCGCTCGATCCCGACCTGGTAGCCGGCCACTCGCAGCGGCACGCCGCCGTCCTCCTTGGCCCGCGCCGCCACCTCGCGGTAGGCCTTGCGCATGATGTTCCCTAGCTTGTCGTTGACCTCGCGCTCCTCCCAGCGGAAGTGCTGGAGGTTCTGGACCCACTCGAAGTAGGACACGACCACGCCGCCCGCGTTGGCCATCACGTCGGGGATCACGAACACGCCGCGGTCGTGGAGGATCTCGTCGGCGCTGGGCGTGGTGGGGCTGTTGGCGCCCTCGATCACCATCTTGGCGTTGAGGTCGCCGGCATTGTCGGCGTGGATCATCCCGCCCAGGGCGGCCGGGATGAACACCTCGCACTCGACGGCGATCAGGTCGTCGGGCGGGATCGCCTCCCCGCCCTCGAACTCCGGCACCGTCCCGCCGCGCGCGACATGCTCGGCCAGCGCGACCGCGTCGATCCCCTCGTCGCTGCGCAGGGCGCCGAACGCGTCGGAGGCGCCCACCATCGTGCACCCGAGCTGCTGCATGATCCGCGCCGCCCACGAGCCGACGTTGCCGTAGCCCTGCACCACGAACCGCGTCTCCTTCGGGCTCAGGCCCAGCGCGGGGGCCGCCTCGCGGTACATGTAGACGAGACCGCGGCCAGTGGCCGCCTCGCGGCCGTAGGAGCCCTCCAGGGCGATCGGCTTGCCGGTGACGCAGGCCGGCGTGTGCCCGTGCAGCTTGCCGTACTCGTCCATCAGCCAGGCCATCACCTGGGCGTCGGTGTTCACGTCGGGCGCCGGGATGTCGCGGTTGGGCCCCAGCACCTTCTCGATCTTGTCCATGAACGAGCGGGTGATCTTCTCCAGCTCGGAGCGGTCGAGGTCGCCCGCGGGGCAGTTCACGCCGCCCTTGGCCCCCCCGAAGGGGACGTTGACGATCGCCGTCTTCCAGGTCATCAGCGAGGCCAGCGCGCGCACCTCGTCCAGGTCGACCTCCGGGTGGTAGCGGATGCCTCCCTTGTAGGGCCCGCGCGCGCCGTTGTGCTGGACGCGAAAGCCCGAGTACACGTGGACCTTGCCGTCGGAGCGCTTGATCGGGATCTGCACCTGCACCTCGCGATAGGCGGAGCGCAGGACGGCGCGCAGGTCGTCCGGGATCTCGAGGCGGTCGGCGGCGGCCTCGAAGTAGTGGTTGACGATGTCGTAGTTGGAGACCTCGGCGCGCGTGGCCTTCGCGCCGCCCTCGCCTCGGTTCGCCGGACGTGGGGACTTATCGGTCTGCTGCGCCGTCGCCATGCATCCTCCTGTTGGCCCTTACCCATCCTCGCATCGGGGAAGCCCGGCTGTCCACCCGCCTGTAGGCTGCCCGCGGAACATGGGAACGAGTGACGGGGTCCAGGAAGAGGCAGTCGCGGGCTCGCCCGCGCCACCGGCCATCCGCCGCATGCGCCTCGCCATCGCGGCGGGCATCGCGCTCGTGGTCGCGCTGCTGGCCGTGTTCGCCTACTCGCTGCTGGACTCCCAGCGCCAAGCCCGCCACGACGTCGAGCAGCGCTTCCAGGACGTGGCGCAGGTCTCGGCCGCGCTGACCAACGGGATCTTCTCCGCCTCCCAGGCCGCCACCGTGCAGCAGGCCATGACCCAGCTGGGCGGCGCCGTGGACCAGGCGCGCCTGGACGCCCAGGCCCGGCGCGCCCAGGCCGCCTACGTCGAGGTGTACGACGCGCGGGGGCGGCGCCTGGGCGCCTCCCGCGGGGCGCCGGCGCGCGCCACCCCGTCCGTCGTGCCGGCGGCGCTGCGCAGCGGACAGGGCCAGCTGTCGGACGTCGCCGTGGCGGGGCCGCACGGGCAGGTGGACTGGGCCATTCCCTTCCGCGGGAAGGACGGGCCCCGAGTCGAGGTGACCGGAATCCGCCTCACGACCCTCGGCGCATTCCTGGCGGGGTTCCTGGGCCGGGTCCCGAACTTCGCCAACGCGCGCTCCCTGGTGGTCGACGGCCGCGGAGTCGTCCTCGGCGGCTCGGACCTCAAGCTCCCGCTGGGGCGGCCGCTGCCGGATCGCGACCTGCGCGACGCCGCCCTGCGCCGTGCGCATGGGCCCTACGACTCCGGGCGCTATTTCGCGGCGTCGCGTCTCGCCGGCTCCAACTGGCGCGTGGTGATCTCCATCGCCGAGTCCGACCTCTACCACTCCGTCAACGGGAGTCGGCGCACGATCCCCTGGCTCCTGTTCGCCGCCTTCGCCCTGGCCGCGATCGCCGGGCTGATGCTGATGCGCCGCGCGGCCCTGGCCGCCGCCGAGCTCCAGCGCAAGGAGCTCAGCGAGCGCCACGCGGTGGAGATCAACGACAACATCATCCAGGGCCTGGCGCTGGCCTCCTACGAACTGGAGCGCGGCGAGCGGATGGCCGGTTCCACCCAGGTTTCCGAGACCCTGCGTGAAGCGCAGCGCCTGGTGACCGAGCTGCTGGGCAAGGGCGAGGTGCAGCCGGGACAGCTGCGCCGCGAGCGGCCCGCCAAGACCGACGGCCCGGACGGCCCTCCGGAGGAGGACGCGTGACGCGCACCATCTCGGTCGTCGTCTGCGACGACGTTCCGGGGATGCGCCGTCTGGCCCGCATCGTGCTCGAGGAGGAGGGCGACGTGTCGGTCATCGGCGAGGCCGCCGACGGGCGCACGGCGATCCAGGAGATCAGCCGGCTGCAGCCCGACGTGGTGGTGCTGGACCTGTCGATGCCCGAGCTGGACGGGCTGGAGGCGATCCCGCTGATCCACGAGGTGGCGCCGCGCGCGCAGATCGTAGTGTTCTCCGGCTTCGAGGAGGAGAAGCTGGCGGACGCGGCGCTGAGCCGCAGCGCCAGTCGCTACGTGCGCAAGGGCGCGCCGCTGCACGAGCTGCGACAGGCCGTGCGGGCGGTCGCGCCCGCCGCCGGCTAGCCGAGCCGGATCTCCGTCGCCGCACGTCCGTCCGCGTGCCCCCGGGCGGTCTCCGGGGAGCCGTCCAGCAGCGCGACCCAGCCCTCCACGATCTCCGCGGGATCCTCGCCCACGAGGTCGAACACGAACAGGGCCTCGGAGATGCCGGCCGTCAGCTTGGTCTGGTCGCAGTCGCGGCAGTTCCAGTAGCGGCAGATCGCCTTCTCGTCGTCCACGTAGGCGACCTCGCCTTTCTTGGTGCGCTCCGGCTCGGCCTGCGGCTGGCCCAGAGGGGTGAACGACAGGCCCTTGCCGGGGAGCGTGAGGCGCAGCGGGCCGGTCAGCCCCTCCGGCCGGTAGCCGGCCATCGGGACGCCGCG
>JAWVFR010000064.1:0-55988 GCA_033855845.1 Solirubrobacteraceae bacterium | reverse complement strand
CGCGACAGGTAGAAGAAGTCGTCGCGGTGCTCGCGCAGGAGCCGGGCCGTCTGCCGGGGGCTGGGCGCGCCATAGCGGTTGGTCCGGCCCTGGCGCCCGAGCTCGAACAGGGCCTCGAACAGCTCCTCGGTTCGTAGCGCCGGCCGCAGCCGGACCCGGACGCGCGTCGGGGCGCCCGACTCGTTGCGGAAGCGGTGGCGTATGCCAGGCGCCAGCGTCAGCTCTCCGCCCGGGCGCAGGACGGTCCGCTGGCCGCGGACCCAGAACGTCCCCTCGCCCTCGAGGCCCTCCCAGCTCTCCTCCTGATGGAGGTGGACATGGTCGGGGATCCGGGATCCCGGGTCCAGCACCGCCTCGAACTCCAGCAGCTCGCCGCCGGTCGACTCCCGCGTCTCGAGGAACGTGATGACCTGCCCCACCGGCGGGCTGGCGATGCTCTGTCCCGGCTGCGCCATGCTCTATCCTCCATTCGGTTACGTATGAACATACCGAGTCGGATGAAACAGGGCAAGCCGGAACCGCGCCTCACTCAGGCCGAGCGCCGCGCGCGCACCCAAGCCGAGTTGCTGGACGCCGCCGCCCGGCTGTTCGCCCGCCGCGGCTACCACGGCGCGAGCGTCGAGGAGATCGCCGCCGAGGCCGGCCTGACCAAGGGAGCGGTCTACTACAACTTCGACGGCAAGGAGGGGCTGTTCCTGGCCCTGCTGGACCGCCACGTCGAGGAACGGATCGCGTTGCTCGCCGAACTGCGGGACAGCGGCCCGAACGCGCTGGCGGAGGGCGCCCGGCGCATGTCGCGGTCGCTGCGCCGCGACCGGGACTGGGGGCTGCTGTTCTTCGAGTTCGCCGCCCAGGCGGCGCGCGACCCCGCGGTGCGGCGCCGCTTCGACGCGCGCATGCGCAGGGTCCACACCGCCCTGGTCGAGACGGTCGGCGAGATCGCGCCGCCGGGCGCTGACCGCGAGCGCCTGGCCGGCGCCGCCGAAGCGATGATCGACGGTTACGCCATGCGCACGCTGCTGGCCCCGCGGGCCGACGTCGCGGCGGAACTGGCCACGGGCCTGACGCTCCTCTGGCGCGGCGCCGCCGCCTAGACCTCGGCTGACGGCGGGCGGTGCTCGCGCCACATGCGCCGGACCCAGTCCAGGCCCTCCTGCGGGAGGCTCTGGCGGAACTCCTCCAGCTCCGGCGTGACCTGCGGGATCTCGTACTGGAACTCGGGCGGCTCGGCCAGGTGGAGCATCAGCGACGCGGCGGTCAGATCGGCGACGCTGAAGGCGTCGCCGACGAGATATCCGGACGGGCCCGTCTCGGCGACGATGCGCTCGTAGCCCGCGCGCGTGGCCTCGCGGGCCCGGTCTACCGTGTCCCGCTTTCCCCCGTAGCGGCGCGCGACGCCGCGCAGCGCCCCGGCCGCGGCGCGTCCGGGTAGCGCGGTGGCACCGATGGCGCGCAGGCCCTCGGCCGAGCGCTCGGGGTCCAGGCTCAGCTGGTAGAAGAGGAACCGCCGGACGTTGGGGCCCACCTCCTCGTCGAACCAGTCCTCGAGCTCGAGCGCGCGCCGGCGCTCGTCGGGGTCGGCCGGATACAGCGGCGGGTCGGGGTAGCGGCGCTCCAGCGCGGC
The DNA here is from genome assembly GCA_033855845.1 of Solirubrobacteraceae bacterium. Classification (GTDB taxonomy): domain Bacteria; phylum Actinomycetota; class Thermoleophilia; order Solirubrobacterales; family Solirubrobacteraceae; genus AC-38. The sequence continues at coordinate 54,364 of JAWVFR010000064.1, read as the reverse complement.
GATGATCCGCGTCGAGTCGGCCAGCTTCTCGCCGTCCAGCTCCAGGATCGGGAACAGCGGCTGGCGCGTCTTGGCCAGCGCCACGATCGGGTGCAGCACGCCGGGCAGCGGGGCGCGGCGCCGGTGCGGCACGCCCTTGAAGTCGAGCGCCCAGCGGGCCTTCTCGTTGTAGTGCGAGACCTCGATATGCCAGAGGACGGCGCCCGCCACGATGGGGCCAGTCTACGCCGCGCCGGCTACCGGCTGGCGGCTGGCGGCTGGCGAGTGCCTGGGCGCGGCTGCCCAGGACGCAGGGGGTGGGACAGTGCTCCGCACGGCCCACCCCCGAGGACGCCGGCAGGCGCGTCCAGGCGCCGTCAGGCGTCAGTCGGCGAGCCGCCGGCCATGGCCGGCAGGATGACCAGCGAGTCCCCGTCGCCGACGGGCGTGTCCAGCCCGTCCAGCACGCGCACGTCCTCGTCGTTGAGGTAGACGTTGACGTAGCGGTTGAGCTCGCCGTCGGAGAAGAGCTGGGACTCGGTCTGCGGGTGGTCGGAGACCAGGGAGCGCAGGACCTCGCCGACGGTGGAGCCGTCGGCCGAGACCTCCCTCTCCCCGCCCACGGAGGCGCGCAGGACCGGCGGGATCTTCACGGTGGCCATCAGGTGGAGAACCCTAGCCCGCGGCGGCGCAGAACGCCTCGTAGTCCGGGAACACGCCCATCTCGTCGTCGGAGATCGACTCCGGGTCGCGCGAGCAGATGGGGCACTCCGGATCGCGGTGGACCTTGACCTCGGTGAAGGTCGCGGCCAGCGCGTCGTAGAGCAGCAGGCGCCCGATCAGCGGGTCGCCCCTGCCGATGACCAGCTTGACCGCCTCGGTGGCCTGGAGCAGGCCCATCGTCCCGGGGAGCACGCCCAGCACGCCGTTGGCGCCGCACGAGGGCGCCAGCTCGGCCGGCGGCGGCTCGCGGAACAGGCAGCGGTAGCAGGGCCCCTCGTAGGGCGAGAAGACCGAGAGCTGCCCGTCGAAGCCCAGGATCGCCGCGGAGACGACCGGGATCTTCAGCCGCACCGACGCGTCGTTGAGCAGGTAGCGGGTGGGGAAGTTGTCCAGGCCGTCGACGATCACGTCGTAGCCCTCGATGATCTCCATGATGTTGGAGGCGTCCAGGCGGACGGGATGCTTGACCACGTTCACGTCCGGGTTGATCGCGTTGATCGTCTCCGCGGCCGAGTCGACCTTGGGGACGCCGATGCGGTCGGTCGTATGGATCACCTGGCGCTGGAGGTTGGAGAGGTCGACCTCGTCGTTGTCGACGATGCCCAGCGTCCCGACGCCCGCGGCCGCCAGGTAGAGCGCGGCCGGAGAGCCCAGGCCGCCGGCGCCGAGCAGCAGCACCTTCGCGTCCAGGAGCTTCTGCTGGCCCTCGACCCCGACCTCGGGGATGAGCAGGTGGCGCGAGTAGCGCTCGCGCTGCTCCTTGCTCAGCGCCCGCGGGACCTCGACCTCGTAGCCGCGGTCCTTCCACAGCGTGATGCCGCCGGTCATCGACTCGACGTTCTCGTAGCCGAGCAGGTTCTTGAGCGTGTGCGCGGCCAGCGCAGAGCGGTTGCCCGAGGCGCAGTACAGGACCACGTGGGCGTCGCGGTCGGCGACGGCGTTCTCAATGCGCGACTCCAGGTGTCCGCGGGGAACGTGCTTGGCGCCGGGAATGTGCCCGGCGTCGAACTCCTCGGACTCGCGGACGTCCACGAGCACCACGCCGTTGCCGAGCCCCGCCTTCACCTGGGCGGGATCGACCTCGTCGATCTGGGCCTTGATCTGCTTTACGACCTCGGCTCCGGAGGGGCTCATGGTCAAATCTCCTGAAAGTCGCTCGGGTTTTACTTCAAGAAGTATAGCGACCCCCTGGCCCCCTTAACGCAGCCGGGGCGCCCAGCTCCCGCGGGCGCCCCGGTGCGATTCCAGGCCCAAATGCTGCGTCGCAAGTCTTTTCTGCGCGCACTGGGACTATCGCCCTTCGCGCCTGGGGCCACCATCGGGTCCAGACCCCATTTCAGGACGACCGCCGCGTGGCCGATGCTGAAGGGGATGCGTCGGGTTCCCCTGCTCTGGCAGATCATCGCGATCAACGCCCTGCTCGTCGCCGCGACCATCGGCGCCGCGGCCGTGACCACCGGCTTCGACTTCGGCGTGGCGTCCGGGCGCGGCCAGTTCGCCGTGCTCGCGCTGGGCACCGCGGGCATCCTGCTCGGCAACGGCCTGCTGCTGCGCCGCCGCCTGCAGCCGCTGGACCGCCTGATCACCACGATGGAGAGCGTCGACCTGTCCGCCCAGGGCCGTCGCGCGGAGCTGGACGCCACCGACTCGGTCGAGGTCGCGCGCCTCAACGCCTCCTTCAACCGCATGCTCGACCGTCTGGAGACCGAGCGCCGCGCCGCCTCGCAGTCCGTGCTGCGCGCCCAGGAGCAGGAGCGCAAGCGCCTGGCCCAGGATCTCCACGACGAGGTCAACCAGGCCCTGACCGCGATCATGCTGCGACTGCAGGCCTCGATCCAGGACGCGCCGCCGGACCTGGCCGGCGAGCTGCGCGAGACCCAGCGCCTGGCCGGGCAGGCCATGGAGGAGCTGCTGAACCTGGCCCGTGAGCTGCGCCCCACCGCGCTCGACGACCACGGCCTGCTCCCCGCCCTGCGCGCGCAGGTGCGCGACTTCGGAGAGCGCACCGGCATCCACGCCGACTTCCGCCGCCGCGGTGAGGTTCCCCCGCTCTCGGACGACCAGCAGCTGGTCATCTACCGCGTGACGCAGGAGAGCCTCTCCAACGTCGTCCAGCACGCCGAGGCGCGGCACGTGACCGTCGAGCTCTCGTTCGTGGGGCGGACCGTGCTGCGGATCGCCGACGACGGGTGCGGCGTGTCGGGCGAGCGCAACGGCGGGCTGGGGCTGCGCGGGATGGAGGAGCGCGCGCTGCTGGTGGGCGGGGACCTCGACGTCCACTCCGCCGACGGTCGGGGAACCACCGTGACCCTGACGATGTCCTGATGCGCATCCTGATCGCCGACGACCACGGGATCGTGCGCAGCGGGCTGCGCCTGCTGCTGGACCGCCAGTCCGACATGAACGTGGTGGCCGAGGCCTCCGACGGCGTCGAGGCGGTGGCCAAGGCCCTGAGCGAGCGCCCCGACCTGTGCATCCTGGACGTCGGCATGCCGCGCCTCACCGGGCTCCAGGCCACCCGTGAGATCAAGGCGCAGCTGCCGGACTCCACCGTCCTGATCCTGTCCATGCACAGCGACGAGCGCTACCTGTTCGAGGCGCTGAAGGCCGGCGCTTCCGGCTACGTCCTGAAGGCCGAGGCCGACCAGGACCTGGTGTCCGCGGTTCGCGCGGTCGGCCGCGGAGAGGCGTTCCTGACCAACGCGGCCGAGCGCTCGCTGATCCGCGACTGGATGAGCGCGTCGGACGCCGAGGGCCCGCGCGAGCCGCTGACCCCGCGCGAGCAGGAGGTGGTCAAGCTGATCGCCGAGGCCCACACCAACGCCCAGATCGCCGAGATCCTGCACCTCTCCGAGAAGACCGTCGAGTCCCACCGCGCGAACGTCCTGCGCAAGCTCGGGATGCGCGACCGCGTGGAGCTGGTGCGCTACGCGATCCGCCGCGGGCTGGTCGAGCCCTAACGACGCAGCGTCAGGACGCGCACGACATCGCGGAAGTTCCCGGCGGCGTCGGTCACGCGGACCTTCAGGGTGAAGACGGCGCTCTGGGCACCGGCCAGGGCGTCGCGGATCGGCTTGGACGGGCGCAGGGCGAAGGATCGGGGCACGCCCGCGCTCAGCGGCTTGGTGGCGGCGGCCACGACCCGGCCGCGGCGCAGCAGCTGCGCCCGCGCCGTGCCCTTCTCGTTCGAGCGCACGGCGAACCGGTAGCCGGAGGCCAGGACCGGGCCGAGCCTTTGCGTGCGCGCGGTGATCGAGGCCACCGGCTTCGTGCGGTCCGGCGCCGGCGTCGGGGTCACGCACGGGTTCGCGGCCCGGGGACTGGGGGCGCCCACCAGCGCCGCGGACGGGCAGCGCGCCAGCGACCGCCCGGTGGGGGGCGCCGGGCCGCTGTCGGTGGACGCCCCGTACCCGCTGAGCTTCGTGGGGACGTTGCCCCACGCGAGGCAGTGGATCTTCTGGATGTTGCTCTCGAAGCAGGCCTGGCCGTCGGCCGGGAGCGCGACGGTGAGGGCGATGTCGCGCGGCTGCCCGCCGACCGTCGGCTGGGAGGACACGAGGACCGGCGTGCGCTTCCCCACGATCGCCGACTTGTCGATCGGCGTCTCCCCCACCATGGCGCCGCCCGGCCCGTAGACCGCCAGCTTGTAGGAGAGGCTCGGGAAGGGCTCGCCGTTGACGTCCAGCAGCTCCACGAACGCGCCGCCCTCCACCGACAGGCCGACCTCGTTGACCCGCATCGTGTGCTCGCTGGCGGATGCCGGCGTGGCCGCGGCCAGGAGCACGAGGAGGAGAGCGGCGAACGTCCGCACAACCAGGATGACGCCGCGCTCCGGGGACTTCTTCCCGCGCGGGTACGCTCCGGGCCATGTGCGGCATCGCCGGCATCCACGCCCCGGGCGGCGCGGCCGACCCGCAGGTGGTGGCCGCGATGGTGCGCCGGCTCGTGCACCGCGGCCCCGACGGCGACGGGTTCTTCGATGCGCCCGGGATCGCCCTGGGAATGCGCCGGCTGGCCATCATCGACCCGGAGTCCGGCCACCAGCCGCTGTACGACGAGAGCGGCCAGGTCGTGGCGGTGTTCAACGGCGAGATCTACAACCACGCCGAGCTGCGGCGGGGCCTGGAGGCGCGCGGGCACCGGCTGCGCTCCGGGTCCGACGGCGAGGTCATCCCCCACCTGTTCGAGGAGGAGGGGCCGGCCTTCGTGGAGCGCCTGGACGGCATCTTCGCCATCGCCCTGTGGGACGGGCGCGAGCGAGCGCTGCACCTCGTCCGCGACCGGTTCGGGGTCAAGCCCCTCTACTACGCGCGCACCGGCGGCCGGCTCGCGTTCGCCTCGGAGGTGAAGGCCCTGCTGGCCGACCCCTCGATTCCGCGGGAGGTGGACCCGGTCGCGGTGGACGAGTTCCTCACCTTCCGGTTCGTGCCCTCTCCGCGCACCGCGCTGCGGGCGGTGCGCAAGCTGCCGCCGGCGACGATCCTGACCTCCGGCGAGAGCGGCGCGCGCGAGACCGAGTACGCGACCGACGTCCCCGAGCCCGTGCGCGACGACCGGGCCGCCCTGGTGGAGGAGTACCGCGAGACCTTCGAGCGCGCCGTCGTGCGCCAGATGATGAGCGACGTCCCCATCGGGGTCATGCTCTCGGGCGGAGTGGACTCCGGCGCGGTCTGCGCGGTCATGGCGCGGCACTCGTCGCAGGTGCGCGCTTACACCGTGGGGTTCGCGGGGGGCGGCGAGGACACCGACGAGATCGCGGCCGCGCGGCGCACCGCGGAGCTGTTCGGCGCCGAGCACCGGTCGCAGCTGATCGGCGAAGGCGAGTACCTCGAGGCGCTGCCCGGCTCGATGCTGACCGTGGAGGAGCCGATCGGGACGACCAGCGCGCTGGCCGTTCGGTTCGTCTCCGACCTCATGCGGCCGGAGGTGCCGGTGGCGCTCAGCGGGCAGGGCGCCGACGAGCCGCTGGGCGGCTACGGGCGCCACCGCGGCGTGCGGCTGGTCGAGCTGCTGCGGCGGGTGCCGGGGGCGCGGGCGCTTGCGGGGGTTCTCCCGCGCCCCGCCGGGCGCGACGCGCTGGCCCGGGGCCTGGACGCGCTGGCCGCGCCGGATGATCTGTCGTTGCTGATGGGGGCGTACCGGGTGCTGACCGACGGTGCGAAGGGCGCTTTGTATCGCCCGGAGTTCATTCGGTCGCTGGAGAGCGCCCGGACGAACGACGCCGGCGAGGGGGGCGGTGGCCTGGGCGCGCGGGCGCTCGGTCCGGCGGCGGCCGTGGAGCGTCTCCGCGCGCGTGTGGCTCATCTCTCGCCGCTGTCCCAGATGCTCTACGTGGACACCCGGCTATGGCTCCCGGACGAGCTGCTGCTGATCGCGGACAAGATGTCGATGGCCGCCTCGGTGGAGCTGCGGGTGCCGATGCTCGACCGCGAGCTGGTCGCCCTGGCCGAGTCGGCTCGGCCGACGCAGCACGTGCGCCGGCTGCGCGGCAAGGCGCTGCACAAGGAGGCGATGGAGGCGCTGCTGCCCTCCGAGATCGTGCACCGGCGCAAGCTCGGATGGCAGGCGCCGGTCGACCGCTGGCTGCGCTCCGAGCTGCGCCCGCTGCTGGACGAGGTCCTGCTGGGCGAGGGCGAGCTGTGCCGGGAGCTGTTCGAGGAGCGCGAGCTGCGCCGTCTCGCCGACGCGCACGCGGCGGGGCGCGCCGACCACACCCGCACCCTCTTCTGCCTGCTGTCGCTGGGCCTGTGGCACCGCGGCTTCGTCCAGTCCCGGCCGCCGGTGGCGGCGGGGGCGCAGTCGTGAAGGTCCTCTTCGTCGCCTCCCATCCGCCGCTCCCGCTGGACAACGGCGGGCGGCTGCGGACGTTCCACCTGCTCGACGAGCTCTCGCAGCGCGCCGAGGTGGTGCTGGCCTGCCTGGACCACGAGCCGGGCGCCGCCTCCGAGGGCGGGCCGGACGCCCACGAGCTGCAGCGGGCGGTCGGGCTGGCGCTCCCTGACCTGCGAGAGGTGTCGGTGGTGCCGGCGCCGCCCGCGCGCAAGCGGCTGCGCCAGCTCTCGACGCTGGCCGGCGGTGGGTCCTACACCGAGGCCATGCACCGGTCCGACCTGCTGGTGGCCCGCGTGCGCGCGGCGATGCGCTCCTTCGAGCCCGACCTGGTGCACTGCGACTCGCTGTTCTGCGCTCATGTGCGCCCATCGCAGCCCGCGGCGTCGGCGCCGTGGGTCCTGTCGCTGCACAACGACGAGGCGCTGCTGAAGGAGCGGATGGCGCAGACCGCCGGGGAGTGGCTGCGCCGCGCGCTGTACCGCCGGGAGGCGGCGGCGCTGGCCGAGGTCCAGGCGCGGGCGCTGAACGAGTTCGACTACGCGGTGGCGGTGTCGGACGCCGAGCGCGAGCGGTTCGCCGAGGTGCGAGCGCCCGGCGATCCTTCGAGCACGATCGCGGTGCCCAACGGGGTGGCGCCGCTGCCCGAGCCGGAGGGGCCGCCCGCGGGGCCGGCGTCCGGCGAGCCGCTGCGCCTGCTCTTCGTGGGGTCGCTGAACTACGAGCCCAACGCCCAGGGCCTGGAGTGGTTCGCGCGCGAGGTGGCGCCGCGGCTGCGCGAGCGCCTGGAGGTGGAGATCGAGGTCGTGGGGCCCGGACGCCGCGGGCCCGAGCTTCCGGGGGTGAGCTACCTCGGGCGGGTGGACGACGTCGGCGCCGCCTACGCGCGCGCGCACGCGGCCGTGGTGCCGCTGCGGGCCGGGGCCGGCTCGCGGCTGAAGGTCGTGGAGGCGCTCGCGCGCGGCGTGCCGCTGGTCTCGACGTCGCTCGGAGTCGAGGGCTACGACCTGGTGGACGGCGAGCACGCGCTGATCGCGGACGACCCGGACACGCTGGTCGAGCGCTTCGCCCTGCTGGACGCCAGCCTGCGCGGGGACCGCCACCTCGCCGGCGCGCTGGTCACGGCCGGCTACGAGTTCGCGCGCGGGTACTTCTGGCCGGTGATCGGGGAGCGGATGTCCGCTGCTTACCTGGGGTGGGCGGAGGAGGGGGCCTCGGCGGGGGCTTGACTCTCAAGAACGGCGCATCGAGGAGAGGTCCTCGATGGCCTGGTGGAGACCCCGGCGGCGGACCTCTATCGGGAAGGCCGTGAGGATGCGGTCGCGGACTCGCTTGCGGGCGTCGGGGCCGGCGGCCAGCGCCTCCTCGATCCCCTTGGCCACCTCTACCGGGTCGTCGGAGGGCACCTGGATGCCGGCGTCGTCGACGACCTCGGGCAGCGCGCCGGCCGCGGTCACCACGGGCACGCAGCCGGCGAGCATCGCCTCGGCCACCGCGATGCCGAAGCCCTCGTGGTGGGAGGGCTGCACGTAGACGGAGGCCTCGCGGAACAGGCGGTCGAGGTCCTCCTGCTCCAGCCAGCCGGTGAAAGTCACGTTCGGGGTGGCCTGGGCGCGCAGGCCCTGGATGGCGTCGTCCTTCCACGGGCCGGCCAGGACGAACTCCACGTCGGGCAGCTCCCGCGCGGCCTCCACGAACGCGCGCTGGCCCTTGATCTCCAGGTTGGACCGGGTCACGAAGCCGACGGACAGCGCCATGCGCCGGCGGTCCGCGTCGTCGGGCAGCTCGCCGTAGGGGTCCGGGACGCCGTGGTGGATCACCCCCACGCGCTCGGGCCCGAAGCCGATGTTGCGCTCGATCTCGCTCTGGGAGTAGTGGGAGTTGGTGACGAGCCTGGTCGCCCGGCGCATCACCCAGCGCGACAGCGCGCGCTTCAACCCTCCCTGCTGGAAGCCGTAGCCGATCTCCGGCATGTTCGCGGTGTCGAAGCCGCCGACGATCAGCAGCGACGGCTTGCGCAGGAGCGGGGCGAGGGTGAAGGGCAAGAAGGTGTGCCAGGAGGCCCACCAGCCGACGATCACGTCGGCGCGGCGCAGCGCGGCGAGCAGCTTGAACGGGTTCGCGAACCGTCCCGGCTGCTTCCACACCTCGACCGGCCAGCGCTCCGCCAGCACCTCCCGGTCGACCCGGATGAACGACGCATCGCTGGGACAGACGAACAGGATCCGCGGCCGTTCTTCCACGCGCCGAGCCTATTCCGAGACCCGGTTGCACTTGACCGCCGTATAGGCGGCAAACTGCAACCGCGTCCTCACGCAGCGCCGGCGCGGGCGTCGGCCAGGACCGCCCCGGCCTCGCGAAGCGGCCCGCGCCGAAGGAGCAAGGCGACCACGACAAGCCCAGCGACGGCGCCTCCCAGCGCGGCCCATCCATCCTCGATGCCCGCCGTTTCGAGCCCCAGCGCGAGCCCGAAGGTGACCAAAGCCTGCACGGCGACCGGGCCGAGCACGGGCGCCACCGCGGCGGCGACGCGCCCGGCAGAGACCCCCAAACGCCGCGCGCCCACAGTCGCATACGCCACCCCAAACGGCACGAACAGCAGCGCGTGCGCCCAGGCCGCGCCCCGGATCCCGTCCTCGGAGACCAGGATCACCAGCGCCCCCACCATCGCCACCGCCCACACGAGGTTGACGCGCGCGCGCCAGCCGATGTGCCCAGTGCCCGAGAGCGACTCGCCGACCATCCCCACCAGCGCGTGGCCAACCCCCACCACCAGGAGGATCTGGAAGGGGGCGACCATCGGCCGCCACTCGTCGCCGAACAGGCCGGGGAGCACCGTCGGTGCGAGCACGACGACCGGGACCGCGACGGGGAGCAGCAGCAACGCGAGCATCCGCAACGAAACCAGGGTGCGGCGCCCCACGGTCTCCGGGTCGGTGGTGGCCGCGGCGGCGGGGAACAGGACCCGGCCCACCTGCCACGACACCTGCGTCAGGGGCGCGAACGCCAGGGTGAAGGCGAGGGAGTAGAGGCCCAGTCCGGTCGCCTCGGTCAGGTTCCCGACCACGAGGAAGTCGGCGTTAAGCGCGACGAAGTCGGTCAGCGCCAGCGCGAAGAACCCCGTCCAACCGGGCTGGCGCAGCGAGACCCAGCGGCGGGCGGCCGGCCCCCGGGCCGCCGCAGGCCTCTCCGCCGTGGCGGTCTCCTCCGGGAGGAGGTCGCGCGCGAGCCACCAGGCGCACAGGCTCAGCAGCCCCATGGAGACCAGCTGGCGGATGACCAGGGACCACACGCCCGCGCCGAGCAGCACGGCGCCGGTGCCGGCCAGCGCCGACACGCCCGCGCTGACCACGTTGGCGGTGGCGAAGCGCTTGAACTCCAGGCGCTTCTGGAGGAGGGCGAGGGGCGTGATTCCGGCCGCGTAGAGCAGGACGCCGAGGGAGAGCGCGCGGATCACGTCGGCGTCGCCGCCCTGGGCGAAGGCCGACACGATCGGGCCGGCGAGCGCGGCGATGGCGGCGGTCGCGGCCGCGCCGACCAGGAGGTTGAGCGTGAGCGCGCCGCGGATGTCGGAGCGGGTCAGGGTGGGCGCCGCGACGATCGATCCGCGCGTCCCCGCGTCCACGAGCAGGCCGGCCAGGTTGACCAGCACCATGCCGGTGGCCACGGAGCCGAAGTCGCGCGGCGGCAGCAGCGCGGCCAGCAGCAGCAGCGAGCCCAGGAACAGGCCCTGGGAGACGCCGTAGCCGACTCCCATCCACGACACGGCGCGCGCGACGGCGCCCCGGGTCGGCGTCGTGTCGCTCATCCGCGCCCCGGCGGGCAGCGCGGCCGGTCGCGCCGGGCGGCGGCGACGCGCTGCGCGTGGACGCCCGCCCGGTTGAGGATGAACGGATCGCCCTGGTTCCCGGGCATCCGCCGCCCGGCGGCGAAGGCGATGTACGGCGGGCCGGAGAACGCCACGCCGGCGGGGCACCGCCGCGCCCGCGCGACCCGGGCGTGAACCTGGTCGGGAGACGCAATCCGCGCGTAGTACGCGCCGGAGAAGGGGTGGCGGAAGAGGTTGGGGTCGTCGGGAGAGGCGAGGAGAGACACGGTCTGGGCGGCGGCGAGAGTAGCCGCCGCAACCGCGACCGCGAGGACCGCCCGCACGCGGCGGCGAGAGGCGCCGGTCGGCGAGGCCGTCTCCCGACCGGTCCGTCCCGACTCCGGCGAGGCCATCTCCGACCCGATCGGACTCCCTCCCTCGATGCCCATCCCCGCCACCCCGGCCCGACCCGCCCGACCCCGCACCTCCGCCACCAACAGAGCCAGCCCCGCCGCACCCAAAGCCACCAGTGGCGGCTCGAGCGGCACGACCACGTTCACGTAGGACCCGTCCTTGACCATCGTGGCGAGCACGGCGCCGGCCCCAACCGCCAAAGCCACCAAAGTGCGGAGCAGAGCGCGGTCCAGCACCCGGCTGCGCAGCCACAACGCCGAAAGAGCGACCACCACCAGCGGCGCCAGATTCCACGCCGCCTGCTCCGCGTACTCCAGGATCAGCCGGGGCGCCTGGGTCCCGGTCTCGAGCTGGGCGGTCACCACGTTGTCCCACAGGGCCGAGCCGTAGAGCGCGAGCGAGACCCCCGCCAGCACCGCCCCCGCGCCCACCGCCCCCGCCACGAACCGGCGCCGGTCCGCCGCCACCAGCGCGATCGCCGCCACCGGCACCAGCCAGGTCAGCTTGAAGGCGGCCGCGCCGGCCCCCAGGGCGCCGGCCGCCACCGCCGCCCCGCCGGTGCGAGAACCCAGCAGCGCACAACCCATCAGCAGCGGCGCCGCGAAGGTCTCCGGCGTCAGCAGCGCGTGCTCGCGCACGGCCCAGGGGGCCAGCAGCGAGGCGACCCCGCCCGCCACCGCCGCCCCCGCTCGCGCCGTCAGCTTCCATACCGCGACCGCCACCAGCGCGCCCGAGAGCAGCGTCACGAACGCGAGCCCCACGCGCAGGGTCCCGATCGTCTCCCCCGGCAGCAGCGCCAGGGCGCCGGCCCAGAACGTCGGCGGCGGCTGGGCCGCGGCCACGTCGGAGTAGAGGTTCGCCCCGTGCAGCAGCGCCCGCGCCGTGTAGGCGTAGACGCCATCGGAGTAGCTCCAGTAGCCGTCCGCCTGCCAGGCGTAGAGCGCGGCGCAAGTCAGCGCCCCGAGCACGGCGTACGCCACCCCCACCCCCAGAAAGCGCGGTCGAGCCCCTGCGGCCGGCGCCGGGGCGACGGCGCTCATGCCAGGACGTTCACCGTCCCGGACCCGCGGATCGGCCTGGGCCGCGGCCGGGCCGGGCGGGCACGACGCGCCCGGGGCATGACGAGACCGTAGATGGCCTCCTTGCCCATCAGCCAGGCCCGGTCCTGGTCGGCGATGATCGGCGAGAACTGGCCGTCCGGGAACGTCCACAGCAGCTTGCCGTCGACGGCGCTCAGGCCGTAGCTCTTGGCCGGCCGCAGCGACGAGATGTACACGACGCCGCGCACCACGCTGGCCGACCCGATGATCGGGCCCATCGAGTAGCGCCACAGCTCGCGCCCGCTGCTCAGCGACAGCGCATAGAAGTTCCCCGAGAAGTCACCGATGAAGACCCGGCCCTGCCACACCGCCGCGCTGGGATAGACGTAGTTGGAGGCGCTGTGGCTCCAGACCTGGTCGCCGGTGCGCGCGTTCAGCGCATACACCCCGCCGTCCAGCCCGCCGACGATGACCTTGCCGTCGGCCACCGCGGGCGTGGAGTAGAAGGGCACCGACTGCCCGCGCGCGCCCGACACGCTGCTCTTCCAGCGCAGGCGTCCGTTGAAGCGGTTCAGCGCGTAGACGCTCCCGCCGTAGGACGCGAAGTAGAGGGTGGAGGACGTCAGCGTGGCGCCGGAGGAGATCGTCCCACTGGCCTCGAAGCTCCAGACCACCCGCCGCGTGCGCAGGTCCACCGCCCGGAACTTCCCGTTCCCGCCCGGCGGCCCGTCGCCGAAGTACAGGAGGTTACCCTTCACGATCGGCGGGCTCTCCGAGGCCGCTATTCGCATCTGCCAGATCGTGGCGCCGGTGCGCAGGCTGTGCGCGCGCAGGTGGCCGTCGTGCGACGTCGCGTAGACCACGCCGTTGTGGATCCCCGCCGAGCCGGCGTAGTTGGAACCGTGCCGGTAGTGGCGGCGCCAGCGCACGCGGCCGGTGGAGGCGTCCATCGCGGTCAGATCGGAGCCGAAGCGCTTGCCGTAGGAGCCGACCACCAGCACCCCGTTGTCCAGCACCCCCGGCGCCTCCAGGTACCCGCGGGGCGGCAACTTCGTCTTCCAGCGCACCCGGAAGGGCGGGCGCGCGGTGGCGTGGGGATTGAAGCCCAGCCGGCGCTCGTCGTAGCGGAAGTACGGCCACGAGGGCTTGGGCGGCGGGGGCGCCTTCGGCGGCGGGGCGGTCGCCTCGTTGGTGGCCGCGACGTCGCCGCGCTGCGTGTCCACGCCCGCGAACAGCTTCAGCTTGTAGGCGGCGTAGCCCGCTCCGGCGACCACGATGGCCAGCGCCAGGAGCGCGCCGCCGATCTTCAGCAGCCTGCGCTTCATCGGGCCCCGACGATACGGACCCGCGCGGACCGAGGGCATCCCGCCGGCGCCGGTCCCGCGCTGATATCCTACCTGTCAGGTAGGTATTGACCAGATGATGTTCTCCACCAAGGCCGAGTACGGCGTCCGCGTGATGGTCGAGCTGAGCCGGCGCAACGGGGACGGTCCCGTGTCGCTGTCGGAGATCGCCCAACACGACGGCCTCCCGCTGGCCTACCTCGAGCATCTGGTGGCCCGGCTGCGCAAGGCCGGGCTGGTGGAGAGCCGGCGCGGGGCGCGCGGCGGATACCTGCTGGCGCGCCCGGCCGACCAGATCACCATGGCCGAGGTGGTGGAGGCCCTCGAGGGCTCCATCGCCCCGATCGAGTGCATCTCGGAGGGCGCCGACGGCGTCCTCACCTGCTCCCGCGAGACCGACCCCGACCACATCTGTCCCACCAAGTTGCTCTGGACCCGCGTCCGCGGCTCCGTCGTGACCACCCTTCAGGAGATGAAGCTTTCAGACCTATGCCAGACCTCGAGATCAAGAACCTCCACGTCCGCACGGAAGACCGCGAGATCCTCCGTGGCGTCGACCTCACCGTAAACGAGGGCGAGATCCACGCCCTGATGGGCCCGAACGGCTCGGGCAAGTCCACGCTGGCCAACACCATCCTCGGCCACCCCGCCTACGAGGTGACCGAGGGCCAAGTCCTGTGGCAGGGCGAGGACCTGACCGAGGCCGACCCGGAGGACCGCTCCCAGGCCGGCCTGTTCCTCGCCTTCCAGTACCCGGCCGCCATCCCCGGCGTGTCGGTCGCCAACTTCCTGCGCATGGCCATGAACACGCACCGCGAGGAGCCGATCATGGTCAAGGAGTTCGGGGCCAAGCTCAAGGAGGCCACCGGGCTCTTGCACGTGGACAGGGAATTCACCTCGCGCCACCTGAACGACGGTTTCTCGGGCGGTGAGAAGAAGCGCTGCGAGATCCTGCAGATGGCGATGCTGGAGCCCAAGGTCGCCGTGCTGGACGAGACCGACTCCGGTCTGGACATCGACGCGCTGCGCACCGTGGCCGAGGGTGTCAACACGCTGCACGAGCGCAACGGCATGGGCGCCCTGGTCATCACCCACTACCAGCGCATCCTGCACTACGTGAAGCCCCAGTTCGTCCACATCATGCTCGACGGCCGGATCGTCCGCGAGGGCGGCCCGGAGCTCGTCACGCAGCTGGAGGCGGAGGGCTACGACTGGATCCGCGAGGAGGTCGGCGCGCTCGATGGCTGAGACCCGCTCGACGAAGAAGGGCGCCGCGCGCGCGGCCACCCTCTACCAGCCCCTGGAGGGCCGCGGAGCCGGAGACGGACGCTCGATCGAGGAGATCCGCGCCGCCGCGCTGGAGGCCTACGAGAGCCTGGAGCCGCCCACCTGGCGGCGCTCGGGCTTCTGGACCACCAGCCTGCGCGACCTGGACCTGGACGCGCTGCAGCCCAAGCACGTCGAGCCGGGCGAGATCCCGCCCGTCGTGACCGAGGCGCTGGGCGACGAGCGCCCCGCCGGCCTGCTGGTGCAGCGCAACGCCACGGTCGTGCACCTCGAGCTCGACTCCGAGCTGGCCGCGCAGGGCGTGGTGCTCTGCTCGCTGGAGGACGCGGTCCGCGAGTACCCCGAGCTGGTGCGCGAGCACTTCATGAAGCGCCTGACCTATGACCGCGACAAGCTCGAGGCCGCGACCGCCGCGTTCTGGACCGGCGGCGCCTTCCTGCACGTGCCGGCGAACGTGACGATCGACCGTCCGTTCCAGGTCGTCTACGTCATCGACGAGGCCGGCTCGGCCCAGTACGCGCACACCCTCGTGGTGGCCGGCGCCCACAGCGACTTCCGCCTGCGCGAGTACGACCTGGCCGGGGCCTTCGAGGGCCCGGCGCTGCACGCCGGGCACTTCGAGTGCTACCTCGGCGACGGCGCGCGGGCGAAGATCGCCCACTTCCAGGACTGGGGGAGCGACGGCCAGGAGGTCTACGACGTCTCCACGCACTTCACCCGCGTGGGGCGCGACGGGCACGCCACCTGGATCCCGATCCACCTGGGCGGCCGTCTGACCCGGCAGCACATCGAGCTGTCGACCGCGGAGAACGGCTCGGACATGCGCCACCGCGGGATCTACTTCACCGAGGACGAGGAGCACCTCGACCTGTTCACGGTCGACCTCCACGAGAGCGGCCACACCACCGGCGACACCGTGTGGAAGGGCGCGGCGACCGGCGCCAGCCGCGCCTCCTACGAGGGGCTGATCAAGATCGTCCCCGACGCCCAGGAGTCGCACACCTACCTGCAGACCCACTCGATGATGCTGTCGCCGCGGGCCAAGGTGGACGCCATCCCCTCGCTGATCGTGGAGACCGACTCGGTGTCCGCGTCCCACGGGGGGACCGTGGGCGAGGTGGACGAGGGGCAGGTCTTCTACATGCAGACGCGCGGCCTGAGCCGCCACGACGCCGTCCGGGTGATCGTGGAGGGGTACTTCGAGCCGATCGTCGTGCAGCTCGACGACGAGGGCCTCGAGCGCCTGGTGCGCGAGCGCATCGCGCGCAAGCTCGCCGCCGCCGAAGAGGACATCGAGGCCTACGCGGCCGCGAAGTAACCATGGCGACGCCCGCGACCACACCCCGGCTGGACATCCGCGCGGACTTCCCGATCTTCTCCCGCGAGATCGACGGGCGCCCGCTGGTGTACCTGGACTCCGCGGCGACGTCGCAGAAGCCGGCCGCGGTGATCGACGCGATGGACGACTACTACCGCCGCCACAACGCCAACATCCACCGCGGCGTCTACACGCTGGCCCAGGAGGCGACGGACATGTTCGAGGGCGCGCGCGAGCGCGTGGCGGCGTTCACCGGCGGCGAGACGGCGGCGACGATCTTCACCCGCAACGCGACCGAGGCGATCAACCTCGTGGCCTACGCGTGGGGCCGGCGCCATGTCGGCCCCGGCGACGTGGTGCTGCTGACCGAGATGGAGCACCACTCCAACATCGTGCCCTGGCAGCTGCTGTGCGCGGAGACGGGCGCCGAGCTGCGCTACCTCGGAGTCACCGACGACGGGCGGCTCTCGCTCGACCAGCTGGACGAGGAGCTGGCCGGCGGCCGCGTGAAGCTGGCCGCCTTCGCCCACGTCTCCAACGTCCTGGGCACGATCAACCCGGTGACCGAGATGGCCGCCCGGGTCCGCGCCGCCGGCGGGTTGTCGCTGGTGGACGGCTCCCAGGGCGTGCCCCAGCTGCCGGTGGACGTGGGCGCGATCGGGGCCGACTTCTACGCCTGGACCGGCCACAAGGCGCTGGGCCCGACGGGGATCGGCGTGCTGCACGGCCGCCGTGACGTGCTGGAGGCGATGCCGCCCTTCCTGGGCGGCGGCGACATGATCCGCACCGTCGACTGGCAGGAGTCCACCTGGAACGACCTGCCGTGGAAGTTCGAGGCGGGCACGTCGATGATCGCCGAGGGCGTCGGCCTGGGCGCTGCAGTCGACTACCTGTCCGCGCTGGGGATGGAGAACGTGCGCGCGCACGAGCAGTCCCTGGTCGCCTACGCGCTCGAGCGCCTGGCCGACATCGGGGGCGTGCGCGTGATCGGGCCGGCCGAGGCGTCGGACCGCGGCGGGGTCATCTCCTTCGAGCTGGAGGGCGTCCATCCCCACGACGTCGCCGAGCTCATCAACCGCGAGAACGTGTGCGTCCGCGCGGGCCACCATTGCGCGATGCCGCTGATGCGCCGGCTCGGCGTCCCGGCCACCGCGCGCGCCTCGCTGGGCCCCTACAACGACACGTCGGACGTGGACGCGCTGGTCGCGGCCCTGGTCAAGGCGAAGTCCGTCTTCTCGTAATGGACGACCTGTACCGGGACTACATCCTCGACCACTACAAGCAGCCGCGGAACTTCGGCGAGCTGGACCCCCACGACCTCGACGCCCACGACCACAACCCGCTGTGCGGCGACGAGATGGGCGTCCACATCCGGGTGCAGGACGGCAAGATCGCCGAGCTACGCTTCCACGGTCAGGGCTGCGCGATCTCCCAGGCCGCCGCCTCGATCGCCAGCGACGAGTACGTGGGGATGGAGGTGGACGACGTCGGGCAGCTGGACGCCGACTGGATCATCGACCTCCTCGGCATCCCGATCAGCGCCACCCGGCGCAAGTGCGCCCTGCTGAACCTGAAGGTCATGCGCGGAGCCGTCACCGGCGACGCGTCGTGGCCTGAGTAGCCGGGGTCGAGTAGCCGGGGTCAGACCCGGACGTGGGCGAGCGCCGCGGCGGCCGCGTCCTCGCGGTCGGCGGCGGCCTGGTAGGCCGCGTAGGCCTCGCTGCCACCGCCGTCCTGCCACTGCCCGTAGGCGGCGTTGGCCTCGCGGCGGGCGGCGTCCCACACGGCGTACAGCCCGTCGTCGGCCAGGCTCTCCTCGGTGGGACCGAGGACGATCTCGCGTGTGTCGTCGATGCGCTCGAGCAGGTCTTCGAGGTCTCTGCGGCTCATGGCTCTCCGGTCTCTGCGACTCCTGCTTCGAGATAGCGCGCCGGTTGCCTGCTGCAACCCGTCCGGGGCCGGCAAGTTGCGAGCGGGTCAGAACCCGACGGTGCGCCGCTCGGAGACCCGCCCGACGGCGGCCCGCAGGCTCGCCGTGCCGTGGCGGTAGCGCAGTCCGAAGCGGTAGGCGCGGCAGCCGGCCAGCCGCCGCGGGCCGATCCGGGCCGACCGTCCCCGCCCGCCGGGACGAATGTCTCCCAGCAGGCGCGCGGGCCGGCGCAGGCGCACCTCCAGCAGCGGCGCCCAGCGGCCCCGGCGCACGACCCGCAGCCCGGCGATCACGCTGCCGCGAGGCAGGACGCCGCGGCGCGCGGGCGGCAGCGCGCCAGGGACGCAGCCCGCCGGGGCCGAACCGGGGCCCGAGCCGTTGTAGACGTCGTCTCCGAAGGCCCGCAGGCCGGTCTGCCCGGAGTACCCCAGCGGTCCGAGGCCCCACAGCGCCTGCAGGCTGCGCAGGAGGGAGTAGTGGTTGTAGGGCGTCGCGTTGATGGATCCCGGCCGCACCCACGGCGAGAGGACGACCGCGCCCGTGAGGCCCCCGCCCGAGCCGGGCGTCGGCCCGCCGGGGTTCGGCGTGTTGGGGCCGGGGGGCTGGTTGCAGCAGGCGGTCGCGTCGGCGTGGCTGCCGGTGGCCTCGGCCTCGTCGAAGACGATCAGGAGCATCCCGCCCGCGCGGTAGGCCGGCGAGCCCACGATGCGCGGCACCCAGACCTTCAGGAATGCGTCGGCGCTGGCCAGGCCGCCGGGCCGGCCGTCGACGCATGGGGCGTCGTGGGCGTCGTTGCACAGGTTGGGGGTGATGAAGGAGTAGTTGGGCGTGGTGGCCGTGGAGGCCAGGTCGGCCGGCAGACGGTCGAGAGGCACGACGCGGGCATCGCAGCGCGCCTGGTTGTCGATGATCGAGTGGAAGTAGACGAACGGGTTGTGGCGAGCCGCGTACTGGTCCCCGACCTTGGCGTTCTGCGTGCTGTCCTGGGCCCCGATGTCCGGATGGCGGCAGGTCTTGCGCTGGGTGGGCGAGTTGCCCATGTCCTCCATGTAGCCCTTCCACGTCATGCCCTTGGCCTCGAGCTGGTCGGCGATCGTCTTGATCGCCGGGGGATAGACGCAGCCCTGCCCCACCGCCTGCCCGTCGGCCCCCGGCGTGCCGGGGAACACGTCGGTGAAGGTGAGGCAGTCCGCCTGCGTCATCGGGTTGGAGGACTGCCCGCTGACCAGCGCGATGTAGTTGCCCAGGCTGAGGTGCGTGGTCGCGTAGTAGTTGGCCAGCAGCTGGCCCTGCTCGGTCAGGGTGCGCGACAGGTAGGGCGCGGGAGACTGGTTCCCGAACGTCTGCTGGAAGTTCTTGTTCTCCAGCACGAGCACCCAGACATGGCGGATTTGCGGGGGAACGGCGGCGCTCGCCGTCGCGGGCAGGACGGCGAAGAGCGCGGCGATGGCGGCCACGGCCGCGAGGAGCCTCATTCGCACACTCGGTACCGTAGTCCGTGCCGCCCGAGCGGTACAATCCCGACCAGGCAGCACGGATATCGAACGTAGGGAGCACATGGCCGCCACCGACAAGACGCGCATCACCAAGCCCAGCCCGATCGTCGAGGACGACCAGGGCCAGATCCGTGCCCGCAAGGGGATCTCCCGCTCCGTCGTGGAGGAGATGTCCAAGCTCAAGGGCGAGCCGGAGTGGATGCTCGCCAAGCGGCTGAAGTCCTTCGAGATCTTCGAGCGCAAGCCCGTCCCGACGTGGGGCGTCGACCTGTCCGCGCTGAACTTCGACGACCTCGTCCTCTACTCCCCGCCCACCGCCGGGCGCTTCAACTCCTGGGACGACGTGCCCGCGGACATGAAGAAGACCTACGAGGACCTGGGCATCCCCCAGGCCGAGCGCGAGCACCTGGCCGGCGTGGTCGGCGTGTGGGACAACGAGCCCGTCTACGAGGGGCTCAAGGAGGAGTACGCCAAGCAGGGGATCCTCTTCTGCTCCTCCGACACCGCCGTCGAGCAGTACCCGGAGCTCGTCGAGCAGTACTTCATGACCAAGTGCGTCCCGCCGCAGGACAACAAGTTCAGCGCGCTGCACGGCGCCATCTGGTCCGGCGGGTCCTTCCTGTACGTCCCGGCCGGCGTCAAGGTCGACCTTCCCCTCCAGGCCTACTTCCGCATGGAGGGCCAGGGCGAGGGCACCTTCGAGCACACGCTGATCGTGGTCGAGGAGGGCGCCGAGGTGAACTACATCGAGGGCTGCACGGCGCAGACCTACTCCGTGAACTCGATGCACAGCGCCGTGGTGGAGATCTTCGTCAAGGAGGGCGCGAAGGCCCGCTACACGACGGTCCAGAACTGGTCCAAGGACGTCTACAACCTCAACACCAAGCGCGCGGTCGTGGAGGCCGAGGGCACGGTGGAGTGGGTCGGCGGCTCGATGGGCGCCAAGTACGTGATGCTCTACCCGGGCTCGTTCCTGATGGGCGAGGGCGCGCGCGCCGACCACCTGAACGTCGGCGTCGCCGGCGAGGGCGTCCACAAGGACACCGGCGCCAAGGTCGTCCACCTGGCGCCCAACACGACCTCCAACATCCTGGCCAAGTCCATCTCCAAGGACGGCGGCATCATGGGCTACCGCGGCCTGGTCCGGATGGGCCACAACTCGCGCGGCTCCAAGGCCCGCGTCCAGTGCGACGGCCTGATGATGGACCCGATCTCGCGCTCGGACACCTGGCCCGACATCCAGATCCAGAACCCCCACGTCACCGTGGCCCACGAGGCCGTGGTCGGCAAGATCTCCGACGAGCAGCTCTTCTACATGCAGTCGCGCGGATTCTCAGAGGACGAGGCCGCCGCGATGATCGTCAACGGCTTCATCGAGCCGGTGACGAAGGAGCTGCCGATGGAGTACGCCATCGAGCTGAATCGGTTGATTCAGCTGGAGATGGTGGGCTCGATCGGCTAGACGCACCACTGTCGCGCCCTTGACACAACGCGTGCCGCGCGGCTGACAGACGCGCCCGCCGGGCGTTCATACGGTGGTCCCATGAACTTCCACCGCCGCATTCCCCTCGCGCTCTGCGCCCTCGTCCTGTCCCTCGCAACCCTCGCCGGCACCGCTCTCACGGGTACCGCATCCGCCTACGTCGGCGGTCACGATGCCCTCAAGGACAAGCCGTTCGTGGCCGGCATCCGCCTGGCCGGCTCGACCAACTTCTTCTGCACCGCCACCCTGATCGACAAGAACTGGGTGCTGACCGCGGCTCACTGCCTCAAGGGGAAGACGGCCTCCAGCCTGCAGATCGTCATCGGCGACACCAACCTCAACGACTCCTCCGACCCGACGGAGATTCGCAGCACCGACAGCGTCACGCTCAACTCGAAGTGGAAGGAGACCGCCGACCGCAACGACGTGGCGCTGATGCACCTGGCGGTCCCGTCCACGATCGCCCCCGTCCGCCTGGGCATTACGCCTGCCCTTACCGCCGGGATGAAGCGGTGCGTGCAGCTCGTGAGCTCGACTCCACCCAACCTGCAATTCCTCATGGAGCAGACCTGCATCTCGGGCGTCGGCAAGGCGCTCGGCTGGGGTCGCCGGACCATGAGCGGCAGCGGGTCGACCACCCTCCGCGAGGTCACGCCGAAGATCTTCGGCTCGCCGCGCAAGACCTACTGGCGCGTCAAGTCCGGCGCCTGCCCCGGCGACAGCGGCGGCCCGCTGCTGGCCCTCGCCGCGGACGGCTCCCCGCGCCAGATCGGGATCGCCAGCTACAACGAGCACGGCGGGGGCCTGTTCGACTGGCTCAAGGGCGACCAGTGCAGCACCAAGGGGTTCGACTACTACTCCGACGTCTCGGGCGGCGACCTGCGGACCTGGGTCGAGTCGATCACGCGGATCCGAGACCACCGGAGTTGAGGTCTGCGTCAGACTAGGCCGGTGGCGAAGCTGATCCTCGACATCTCGGTGTCCCTGGACGGCTTCGTCGCCGGGCCGAACCAGACGCTCGACGAACCCCTCGGCCGGGGTGGCGAACACCTTCACGAGTGGGCGTTCGCCACCCGGGCCTTTCTGGAGAGCCACGGCCGCGAGGGCGGCGAGGACAACGTCGACTCCGAGGTGGTGCAGGAGCACTTGGACCGCATCGGCGCCACGGTCATGGGCCGGCGGATGTTCAGCAATGGCGCCGGTCCGTGGGAGCAGGATCCCAACGCCGACGCGTGGTGGGGAGACGACCCTCCCTTCAACCATCCGGTCTTCATCCTCACCCACCACGCACGCGAGCCGGTGACCAAGGAGGGCGGGACGACGTTCACCTTCGTGACCGACGGGATCGAGTCCGCGCTGGAGCAGGCGCGCGCGGCCGCGGGCGAGAAGGACGTCGGGGTGGGCGGCGGGGCGAACGTCGCGCAGCAGTACCTGAAGGCCGGCCTGCTCGACGAGATCCAGCTCCATGTCGTGCCGGTGCTTCTGGGTGACGGGGTACGGCTCTTCGAAGGAGGCGACGGGCCGCGCCGGCTCCAGGCCGCCCGGATTCTGGAGTCCCCGACGGGAGTCGTCCACCTGCGCTACCGGGCCGGGAGTAGCCTGTAGCCATGAGCCCGATCCCCGGCGAGCCGCACGAGCGCAAGGACCCGGAGCTAACCACCAGCGACGGCCGCAAGGTCAAGCTGAAGGTTCCCGGCCTGGCGCCGCGGGCGAAGCCCGACAAGACCGAGGAGCGCGGCAGCGCGGAGCCGCCTCGAGACGATCCCCGGCCGCCGGTCAACCCGGACGTCGCCGGCTTCTGAGCCTGCCGCCCGAAGCCTCGCTCAGTCCGGCAGCAGCGGCACCGCAAGCCCCGGGTCCCGCCCCACCAGCACGGCCCGGGTGATGGCGCCCGTCCCGAACCGGTCGCGGACCGCGTCGAGGGTGACGTCGAGCGCGATGTCGCGGGTAGGGTCGAGCGGGAGGGCGAGTTGGATCGCGCGGTCGTCCTGGAGGTTGCCGAGCGCGACGCCGATCAGCGTGATCCCCTGACGCTCGATCAGCGGCATGGCCGTGGCGAGAAGCGCCCTCGCCGTGGCGAGGACCGTCTGCGTCTGCGCCGTCGCCTCCGCGAGCGTGTGTGAGCGCGTGGCCCGGGAGAAGTCGTCGAAGCGCAGCCGCAGCATGACCGTCCGGCACACGCGGCCGGCCGCTCGCAGGCGCCGGGCGAGGCGGTCGACCAGGGCGACGAGGGTGGCGTCCAGGTCCTCCCACGACCGGGGCCCGCGCCCCAGCGCGCGCTGCGCTCCCACCGAGCGCCGGCGCAGGCCGGTGCGCACCCGGCGCGGATCGCGGTTGTGCGCCAGGGCGTGCAGGTGGCGGCCCGCCGCCCGTCCCAGCAGCGAGACCAGCGCACCCTCGGCCACCCGGGCCACCTCCCCGACGGTGGCGATGCCGCTCGCCCGCAGCTTGCGCGCCGTGACCGGACCGACGCCCCAAAGCCGCTCGACCGGCAGCGGGTGCAGGAACGCCAGCTCGCCGCCGGGCGGGACCACGAGCAGGCCGTCGGGCTTGCCCACGCCGCTGGCCACCTTGGCGAGGAACTTGGTCCTCGCCACTCCGACGGTGATCGGCAGGCCGACCCGCTCCCGGACGTCGCGCCGCAGCCGCCCGGCGATCTCCGTCGCCGTGCCGGAGATGCGCCGCAGGCCCCGCACGTCGAGGAAAGCCTCGTCGATCGACAGCCCCTCGACAAGCGGCGTGGTGTCGTCGAACACGGCGAACACCGCCTTGCTCGCCTCGGAGTACGCGGACATCCGCGGCGGGACGACGACCGCGTCCGGGCACAGCCGCCGTGCCTGGGCCCCGCCCATCGCCGTCCGCACGCCGCGGGCCTTCGCCTCGTAGCTGGCGGCCAGGACCACTCCCGCCCCGACGATCACCGGACGACCCAGCAGCCGAGGATCGTCGCGCTGCTCGACCGACGCGTAGAAGGCGTCGAGGTCCGCGTGCAGGATCGTCGCCTCCGTTGACACGAACACATGTTCGCATCGCGCCAAGACGGCGGCTCCTCCCGCGAACGCCCGTCAGGGCACCATCACGACGCGTCCGAAGGCCTTGCGGCTCTCGATGTACGCGTGTGCCGCCGCAGCCTCGGAGAGCGGGAACGTGCGGTCGATCTCGACGTGCAGCTCCCCGCCGGCGACGCGCGCCAGCTGGTCGGCGATCAGGGCGTGGACGCGGGGGTACTCGTTCATCAGCGCGCCGCCGAGGAAGACGCCGCGCAGCGCGTTGTTCTGGGCCCACAGGGACTGTGCCTCGATCTCCGAGCCGGCGCGGCTGGCCACTCCGACGCTGACCAGCGTCCCGCGGTAGGCGAGGGCGCCGACGCTGTCGGCGAGGGTCCGGCCGCCGACCGAGTCCAGGATCAGGTCGACGCCGCGCCCGTCGGTCAGCTCGCGCGCGCGCTCGGCGAAGCTCTCGGTGGCGTAGTTGATCCCGTGATCGAGGCCGATCTCCTTCAGCCGCTCGAGCTTCTCGTCGCTGGAGGCGGTCGAGATCACGGTCGCGCCGGCCTGCTTCGCGAGCTGGATCGCCGCCATCCCCACCCCGCCCGCGCCCGCGTGGATCAGGACCGTCTGCCCCGACTCGAGCCCGCCGGCGGTGAAGAGGCACTCCTGGGCCGTGCCGAAGGCGACCGGGACGCACGCGGCGGGGGCAGCGTCGAGCCCCTCGGGGATCGGCCACGTCGAGATCGCCGGGACGGCCCGCTTGGAGGCATGCGATCCCGCCGCGTTCAACGTCACGACGCGGTCCCCGACGGCGCGGTTCTCGACGCCCGCGCCGACCTCCACGATCGTGCCCGCCGCGAGATACCCGACGATGTGCGGGACCGACGGCGGCGGCGAACCCGCCCGGGCCAGCAGATCCCCGCCCTCGATGCTGATCGCCTCGACGTCGATCAGCACGCAGCCATCGGGGCACTCGGGGTCGGGCACGTCCTCGTAGCGCAGGACCTCGGGCGGCCCGTTCTCGTAGATCACCGCCGCCTTCATGGACGCCACTCTATTCGGCGGAGTGCGGCCACTGTGCTGCTTTAGGGTCGGATTCCGACCTCTAGGCAGGACAGCGGACCGTCCGGCCTAGGCCGGGCCCTCGCCCATCCGCAGGCCGAAGCGCTCGAGCAGCCCGGGGATGGTGTCGGGCTGCACCTCCAGGCCGAAGCGGGCTGCCAGGCCGCCGAACGCCTCCGGCGGGGCGTTGGCCACGCCGCCCATGTCGACGAGCTCCTCGAAGAACTTCTCGAACCCGGCGGGGGCGATGATCTCCAGGATGCTGCACGGCTCGTCGCCCGCGTTCCAGAAGGTGTGCCACTGGTTGCGGGGCTTGAAGACGAGATCGCCGGGGCCGGCCTCGAGGACCTCCTCGCCCAGCAGCGCGCCCATGCGGCCCGTCAGGACGTAGCTGTACTCGTCCTCGCGGCTGTGGCGGTGTAGCGGCGCCGCCAGCGCCCGCGGCGGCATCGGGTGCTCGACCAGGGAGAAGCCCCCGTCCGTCTCGGCCCCGTCGATCATGAACCGCACGCCGATGCTGCCCAGCGACCCCGCCTTGCCGTCCTGCGGCCCTACGACCTTCGCCGTTCCTAGCATCGGCTCTCCTTTTTGAGCTGAATCAGGTGTCGAGCCAACCTACACGGGTTCGAGCACCACGAGCGGGATCTCGCGGTCGGTGCGGCGCTGGTAGGAGGCGTAGCCGGAGTAGAGGTCCACGACCTTGGGCCACAGCCGCGCGCGCTCCTCGGCGCCGGCCACCCGGGCATGGACCGCCCGGCGCTGCGATCCCACCTGGACCGTCGTGTCCGGGTTGGCGCGCAGGTTGTGGAACCAGGACGGGTGACGGGGATGGCCGCCCTTGGACGCCACGATCACGATGTCGTCGCCGTGTTCCAGGTAGACGAGCGGCAGCGTCCGGTGCTTGCCGCTCCTGGCCCCCACGTGGTCGAGCAGGAGCATCGGCGGCATCCCGGGCACCCGGTGGCCCACCAGGCCTCCGGTGGCGCGGTAGCCGAGCACGTGCGCCTGCGTCCCCACGTCGAACACCTTCCAGAGGAGCCGGCTGGCGGTCGACGCCACCGGCCTACATGCCCGGCTTGGTGGTCATCAGGAACACGGCCGCGATGACCAGCAGCCCGGCGAAGGTGCCGACGATGCCCTGCATCCGCCCGCCGCGCTGGTACTCCTGCGACAGCGTCACCTCGCCGTCGCCCGCCGCCGCGATCTCGCGCTGCACCATCGCGCCGAGCCTGCGGTCGGAGGGGATGAAGTAGGCGCCGATCAGCCCGCCCAGGACGATCACGATGGCCATCGAGGCGCTCAGCCACGGGTCGCCGAGCTTCCAGTTGCCCTTGTCCACCTGGTACAGGCCGGTGGCGAGCACGAGGACCAGGCCGGGCGTGGCCAGCCACTTGTTGATGGCCAGGCTGAGGCGGTGCGCGTAGGGCAGGTGGCGGACGTCGAGCGCCATGGCGACGGGGAAGGTGAGCGCCAGCGCGAAGGTCGAGCCGAAGCCGACCACGACGGCAGTGACGTGGACGAAGACGGACAGGTCGTAGGTGGTGATGGCGGTGATCGTCATGGGCGCGACTCTACCGGCGCACGGGACGTCCCAGCATTGCTCCCGCGGGTGCACAGGGGTAGGGTCGGCCGGTGGGCTCGCGGGTCGCATGGACGTTGCTCCTGTCCTTGATGGGAGCCGCGTGCGCGCCCGGCGCCGCCTCGGCGGCCTCGGTGAGCGACGTCAAGATCGAGATCGGCCAGGGCATGTCGAAGTTCGTCGGGCGCACGACGAAGACCACCTGGCGCGCGCGGGCATCCATCGAGTTCCGCACCTCCGACGACGGTGTGAGCTGCGAGGACGAGTTGGCGCTGGAGCGGCGCGTCAAGGTGCCGGTCAACGGCCGCATCACCTACCGCTGGAGCCTGATCCGCAAGGGCGAGCAGCGCGAGCTCGGCTGCGCCGACCGGGCCGGGGCGCCCAAGCCGGTGACCCAGCGGGCGAACGTCCAGTTCTACCACGACCCCGCCGCCTACGCCCAGATCCTCAAGCGCAGCCCGATACGACTCCGCTACACGATCCGCGTGCTGTTCCTCGGGCAGGTGGCGTACCGCAAGACCTTCTTCCGGCCCGTGACGCCCGGGACGCTGCGACAGGCCTACCGCAGCCAGCGCGTCACGGGTTGAGCTCCGCGGTCATGCGGACCGTCGCCACTCGGCTGCGCCCCGGGTAAGCTCGGCCGGTGCGTCAGCTGACGAGCCTGGACTCCCAGTTCCTGGCCCTCGAGACCCCGCGCCAGTCCGGCCACGTCGCCGGCCTGGCCATCCTGGACCCCTCCACGGCGCCCGGCGGCACGCTGGTGCTGGAGGACCTGCAGATCCTCCTTTCCGAGCGCCTGCCCCTGCTGCCGCCCCTGCGCTGGCGCCTGACCGAGGTGCCGCTCGGCCTGGACTACGCCTACTGGATCGACGACCCCGACTTCGACCTCGAGTACCACGTGCGCGAGCTGGCGCTTCCGCCGCCCGGGTCCGACGAGCAGCTGGCCGAGCAGACCGCGCGGATCGCCTCGCGGCCCCTGGACCGCTCGCGACCGCTGTGGGAGCTGTACCTGATCCACGGCCTGCCGAACGGGCGCGTCGCCGTGCTGACGAAGATCCACCACGCGGTGATCGACGGCATCTCGGGCGCGGAGATCATGGGCCTGCTGCTGGACACCAGCCCGGAGGGCCGCGACGTCCCGGCCTCCACGCCCCCCGGCGGCGAGCCCTGCCCCAGCGACTTCGAGATGCTGGTCCGCGGGCTGGTCGGACTCCCCCGCTACCCGCTGCGCGCCCTGCGCTCGCTGCCCTCGGCGATGCCCAACCTCGACGAGACGCCGCTGGGCACGCTGCCCGGCGCGGGCACGATCAGCCGGCTCGCCGGCCGCCTCCAGCAGGCCGTCGGGGGGGACGGCCACGGCCGGCTCTCGCGCACCAGCCTGCGCGCCCCGCGCACCTCGTTCAACGGCCGCGTGTCGCCCCACCGCCGCTTCTCTTTCGGCCAGCTGGAGCTCGCGGACTTCAAGGCCATGAAGGACCTCCACGGCTGCACGGTCAACGACGTCGTGGTCTCCACCTGCGCCGGGGCGGTGCGCCGCTGGCTGCTGGAGCACGAGGAGCTGCCCGACGAGCCGCTGGTGGCGCAGATCCCGGTATCCGTGCGCACGACCGAGCAGGCGGGGACGTACGGCAACCGGATCATGCTGATGGCGGCCCCGCTGTTCACCGACGTCGCCGACCCGGTGGAGCGCCTGCAGCGCACCCACGAGGCCCTGCACGAGATGAAGGAGCGCCACCGCGCCCTGCCCGCCGAGCTCCTCCAGGACACCAACCACTTCATACCGCCGGCGGTGTTCTCGCGCGCGGCGCGGCTGACCTTCACCCTGGCCACCAGCGGCGCGGGGCGCCCGACGTGGAACCTCGTGATCTCCAACGTCCCCGGGCCGCAGTTCCCCCTCTACCTGGCGGGGGCGAAGCTGGAGGCCAACTACCCGGTCTCGGTGATCACCGACGGGATGGGCCTCAACATCACCGTCATGAGCTACATGGGGCACATGGACTTCGGGATCGTGTCCGACCGCGACCAGATGCCCGACGTGTCCAAGCTGCTCCCCTGGGTGGGCGAGGAGCTGGCGGCCCTGCGCAGCTAACGCTGGAACGACCGCGGGGCGGCCCGGAGGCCGCCCCGCAGGACGAATCGGCTGACGTTCAGCCCGCTACTTGGTGCAGGGCGCCTTCTTGGTGGCGAAGTTCGTGGCACCGGAGGTGTCGACGAACTTGACCTTCACGTTGTGGCCGCCGCCCGTGCAGCCGATGCTCTCGAACAGTCCGACGTTCGTGAACACGACGCGGTTGCGGCCGTTGACGCGGACGGTCTTCTTGACCTTCACCGTCTTGGCGACGATCTTGGAGGTCACGTTGACGACCGCGTTCTCCACGCCGTCCTGCGGCTGCTGGAACGGGGTCTTCTTGACGTGGAAGCCCAGCGCGGTGCCGCCCTCGAACGTGACGAACTGCGCGGCCAGCGCCGACTTGTTGACCGTCAGCGGGCAGGTCCCCGCGTCCGGACGACCCGGGACGCCGTTGGGGCCGCCCTCGAGGATCAGGATCAGGTCGCTCTTGACGCTCTTCCCGTCGTTGTTGACGGGATTCACGACCTTGCCGTCGCCGATGGCAATGGTCAGGGCCACGCTGCAGTCAGCCGCGACGGTGGTGGTGCCGAGCAGCCCCGCCTTGTTCTTGACAACGCCCTTGCCGACGATCGAGCCGGCGGGACAGTTGGGCGTCTGGCCGTTCTCGTAGCCCGCCTGGACCTTCGTGCAGACGACGGGCTTGACGGCGTTCCTGCTGCTCCATACGGCGCGGTTCTGGCGGATGTTCTTGCCGAACCCGATGACGTAGTCGGTGGTGACCGACGGGCGCTGACCCGCCACGGTGCTCGTGACGCCGTAGCCGAACTCGATCCCGGAAGGCCTGGGGACGAGCTTGGTGCCCGCCTTGGTCGGTGTGACCTTGGCGATGCTGACGTTGTAGCTGTTGGCGGCCGAAGCCACCGCGGTCAGGCCGAAGAACGCCACGGCGGCGACCGCAAGTACGGAAATCTTTCTCATCATCCCTCCTGGGACAGTTTGTTCACGACTCCGAACGGGCCGTCTCGACGGGCCGTGCTGCGCCCAGCGGTGGGGTACGGGTACTACAGGGACGACGGCCCGTACGGATTACAACAACGAAGTCAGGCCACAGTAGCGGTCTGCGGCCTAGGACGTTCGTCCAGGACTAACGCGCGATCCCGTCCACGCCGTCGAGCAGCCGCCAGTTGGCGCGGAGCACTTCCTCGGCCTCGGCCAGCAGCGCGTCGGCGTCCGCGCCGTCGAGCCGAGGCTCGATCAGGGCGCGCTCGGCGGCGGCGTGCTCGTGGTCCAGCGTGGCGTGCAGGTCGAAGTACGCGGTGGCCGCGGGATCGTCGATCCCGTAGTGCTCGCGCAGCCCGGCGCGCTTGGTCTCGGCGATCGCCGGCTGGCCGGACTCGATGGCGTACAGGGCGACGAGGCCGCTCAGCAGCGGGCGCTCGCCGTCGCCGGCCCAGGCCTGCGCGCACTGCGCGGTCTCGGGTGACGCGGGCGTCGCCGCGTCCCCGCCCACGGCGCGGGCGAAGTCGTCCCACAGCGCGATGTGCGAGGCCTCCTCGGCGGCGTGGGCCTCCAGTGCGCGGCGCTGCTCGGGCTCGGCGGCGCGGGCCGCGCCCGCAGCCGCGTCGGCCAGGGCGACGACGGCGTGGCGGTACTCCCCGGCGTAGCGGGCCAGCTCCGCGCGGGTCAGCGTCCCCGCCGACCACCGCTGGTAGAAGGGATGCTCGAGCACGTTCCAGCGGGCTCGCACTGCCTCCAGCCGGCTCCAGAAGTCCTGCACGGGGTGCCTCCTCGTCCTCGGTTCGCGGGGGACAGCGATGCTACCTTGCCGCCCCTTGCGACCGCCCGTCGAGATCCCGGCGCCCGCGTTCCCGCGCGACCTGCCGTGGGTGAACGTCGCGCCGCTGCGGATGGACAAGCAGGTCGGGCGCCCGGTGCTGATCGAGTTCTGGGACGCCTGCCGCGCCAACTCGATGCGCACCCTCCCCTACGTGCGCGAGTGGCACCGCCGGTACGCCGAGGCGGGTCTGCGCGTGATCGGCGTGCACACCTCGGGCTTCGCGCCGTCGCGCGACGAGGCCGCGGTGCGCGCCGCGGTGCAGCGGCTTGAGATCGACTGGCCCGTGGTCGTGGACGACGGCGCGCAGCTCTGGCAGCTGTACGAGAACCAGGGCTGGCCGGCGCGCTACCTATGGGACCGGCGCGGCCTGCTGTTCGACTACCACTACGGCGAGGGCGCCTACGACGACACCGAGCGGGCGATCCAGGAGCTGCTCGGCGTGCAGCGCGAGCTCGTGGAGCCGCTACGACCCGAGGACGCGCCCGGCGCCGAGCTGGTGCCCCAGAGCGCCGACCGCGAGGGCCCGTACTCCGGTCCCTACGCCGCCGGCGGCGTGTGGGGTGTGCTCGACGGAGCCGGGACCGTGCGGGCCAACGAACGCGAGGTGACGGTGGCGGGCCCGGGCGCGTACCCGCTGGTCGAGCACGAGCGCCACACCGAGGGCGAGCTGGAGCTCGAGGTCGGCGACGGCGTGACGTGCTTCGCCGTGTCCTTCACGCCCGGGGCCCGATGAGCTGCTCGCGCGTGCGGCCGGCCAGCAGGCGCAGCCGCTGGATGTCGTCGGCGCCGTTCACCCGCACCGCGCCGCCCGGCCAGTAGGGGTGGCCGTCGTCCTCGTCGCCGACGAGGAAGCGCTCGAAGATCCAGCTGCCGCAGTTGTGCAGGCGCGCGCCCGCGGGGGAAGCCCATTCCGTCGCGTCGTCGGCCGGCAGCGGGCCGATCCGGTGGGTGTGGCCGAAGATCACGTGGCGCGCGTCGGGCACCAGGCGGCGCGCCACCTCCCCCATCGCCCGCAGCGCCGCGCGGCGCAGCGCCGGCCCGGAGAGGTCGGCGCCCACCGGGCCGAGGCCGAGCCGGTTGAGCCCGGCCACCAGCGCCGGGAACGCGACGTCGGAGGCCGCGCGGTGGCGCAGCGGCCGCGGGCCCTGCGCGGTCAGGACCCGGTACGCGCGCTGCGAGGGCCCGGCCCCGGCGCTTGCCCCGGTCGGCACGTGCTGCACCAGCTCGTGGGCCAGCGCGTAGACCGGCGCCAGGACGGCTTCGTACCCGTCGGCTCCCTCGGGCACCCGGCCGCGGCGGCGCAGGACGCGCTCCACGAACCGCGCAGCGAGGGTCTCCAGGGCCGGGACCGTGTTGTGCAGGTCCAGGTAGTGGCCGTGGGTGGCGTAGACGCCGTAGGCCACGAAGGCGCCGGGATAGGCGACCTCCACCGGGGCGGGGGCCAGAGCCTGCGCGACCGCCTCCGCCAGGGCGGACGCCTCGGCCGGCGTCATCCGCTGCTCGGCCCGCAGGGGCGCGGGCTCGGCCTCCAGGCGGCGGCGCTCCAGCCAGTCGCCGACCAGCCGGTGGTCGTGATTGCCCGCGGTCAGGACCACCCTGCGCTTGGAGCCCAGCGCGCGGCCCAGGGCCTCCAGCGCCGGGCGCGCGTCCGCCAGTGCCAGCCCGGTGCGCTCCTCGCGCAGCTCTACGACGTCGCCGAGCAGCACGACCTCGTCCACGCCGTCCAGCGCCTCGGCCAGCGCCCGGCGCGGGCCCTCGCGCCGAAGCAGGTCCAGGCCCGAGCGGGTGCCGAGATGCAGGTCCGAGACGACGAGCGCCGTCACGCGGCGCCGTCGGAGCCGTCGGCTGCGAAGCGTGCGCGCAGAGCCTTCTTGTCGAACTTCCCCACCGAGGTCTTGGGCACCTCGTCGATGAACTCGACGCGGTCGGGGAGCCACCACTTGGCCACCCGCCCGTCGAGGAAGCCGACCACGCCCGCGGCGTCCAGCTCCGCCCCGTCGCGGGCCACCACGCAGGCGCACGGGCGCTCGCTCCAGCGCTCGTCGGGCACGGCGATCACCGCGGCCTCCAGCACGTCGGGGTGGGCCATGATCTCGTTCTCCAGCTCCACCGAGCTGATCCACTCGCCGCCGGACTTGACCAGGTCCTTGGTCCGGTCCACGAGCTTGATGTAGGAGCCGTGGCGCAGCTCGGCCACGTCGCCGGTCCGCAGCCACCCGTCCTGCGTGAACTTCTCGCCGCTGTCGGGGTCGTCGTAGTACTCGCGCGCGATCCACGGGCCGCGCACCTGCAGCTCGCCGCCGGCCTCCTCGTCGATGCGGAAGTCGACCAGCGGGAGCACGCGGCCCTGAGCCGCGCGCAGGGCGTAGGCGTCGTCCTCGGACATCTGCTCCCCGTCCGCGGGCAGGCGGGAGGTGGCGGCCAGCGGGCTGGTCTCCGTCATCCCCCAGCCCTGCACGATCGGCACGCCGAAGCGCTCGTCGAAGGCGCGGATCAGGGCAGCGGGGACGGCCGAGCCGCCGCACTTGACCTCCACCAGGCTGGAGAGGTCCGGCGGCGGGTCCAGCTGGAGGAAGCCCTGCCAGATCGTGGGGACGCCGGCCGTCCGGGTCACCCGCTCGGCGGCGATCAGCTCGCCCAGCTCCGCGGGGGTCATCCGCGGGCCGGGGAACACCTGGCGGGCGCCGGCCAGGGCGGCCGCGTAGGGGATCCCCCAGGCGTTGGCGTGGAACATCGGGACCACCGGCATCACCGAGTCGACGTTGCGGATGCCGATGGCGTCCGGGGACAGGACGCCCAGGGAGTGCAGCAGCGTCGAGCGGTGCGAGTAGACGACGCCCTTGGGCCGGCCGGTGGTGCCGCTCGTGTAACACATGGCCGCCGCCGCGTTCTCGTCCAGGTCGGGGAACTCGAAGCCGGGATCGCCGCCCGCCACCAGCTCCTCGTAGTCCAGCGCGCCCTCGCGCGCCCCGGGGCCGTCGGGCATCAGCACCTCGCGCTCCACGCCCTCGAAGCGCGGCATGACGTCGGCCAGGCTGGCGTCCACGAAGACCACGCGGTCCTCGGCATGGCCGGCGATGTAGCGCAGGTCGTCTTCGAACAGCCGGATGTTCAGGGTGTGCAGGACGGCGCCCATGCTGGGGACGGCGAGGTAGAGCTCGAGGTGGCGCATCGAGTTCCAGCCGAAGGAGGCCACGCGGTCGCCGGGGCCGATGCCCAGGTCGCGCAGCGCGCTCGCCAGCCGCCGCGCGCGCTCCACCACCTGCGCGTACGTCGAGCGCTCCACCCCGTCCTGCGTGCGCGACACGATCTCGCGGTCGCCGAACACCGTCTCCGCGCGCTGCGCGATGTGGCGCACCAACAGCGGCGTGTCCATCATCAGGCCGTCCATCGGCCCGAGCGTATCCGGTGGGACGCGGGTGCCGCTACGCGTTCGCCGGCTCGCGGCCGGCCAGGGCCTGGCGGATCGTCTTGGGGAGCATGAAGCGCACGTCCTCCTGGACGACCTCGAACTCCGAGACGTCCTGCGTGCCGCGGTGGCGGAAGAAGGCGACGAGGCGCTGGACCAGCTCCTCGGGCGCGCTGGCGCCCGACGTGATGCCGACCACGCGCTTGCCCTCCAGCCACTGCTCCTGCACCTGGGACTCGTTGTCGATCAGGTGCGACTCGGCGCCGTACTCGCGCGCGACCTCGACCAGGCGGTTGGAGTTGGACGAGTTGCGCGAGCCGATGACCAGCACCAGATCGCATTTCTCGGCCATCTGCTTGACCGCGGCCTGGCGGTTGGTGGTGGCGTAACAGATGTCGTCGGTGCGCGGCCCCACGATCGCCGGGAACTTCTCGCGCAGGCGGTTGATGATCACGAGGGTCTCGTCCACCGAGAGCGTCGTCTGGGAGATGTAGGCGACCTTCTCCGGGTCCTCCACCTCCAGGCGCTCCACGTCCTCCTCGGTCTCGATCAGGACGATGTGCTCCGGGGCCTCGCCCATCGTCCCCTCGACCTCCTCGTGGCCGGCGTGGCCGACCAGGACGATCGTGTAGCCCTCGGCCGCGAACTTCTTGGCCTCGACGTGGACCTTGGTCACCAGCGGGCAGGTCGCGTCGATCGCGAACAGCTCGCGCTGGGCGGCGTTCGCGTGCACGGCCGGGGAGACGCCGTGGGCCGAGAAGACGACCGTGGAGCCCTCGGGCACCTCCGTCTCCTCCTCCACGAAGATCGCGCCGCGCTCGCGCAGCTTCTCGACCACGTGCTTGTTGTGGACGATCTCCTTGCGCACGTACACGGGCGCGCCATACAGGTCGAGCGCGTGCTCGACGGTCTGGACCGCCCGGTCGACGCCCGCGCAGTATCCGCGCGGCGCCGCCAGCAGGAGCTTCTCGGGGACCGAGGCCATCGACTCAGTGTAGGGAGGGCTTGGCGCGGGCGTCCACCACGGCCACCAGGGTGGACTCGACCTCGCGAGGCCGGAGCGTGACCTGCCGCCAGGTGAACCTCATGGTGTCCCAGCCCGCCCGCCGCATCCGCTGGTCGCGGCGGCGGTCGGCCTCGAACGCGAGGCGCGTCCCGTGCGTGGCGTGGCCGTCCGTCTCGACCGCGAGGCGCCGATCGGGCCAGGCGAAGTCCACCTCCACGGGGTCGCCGTCGATCCAGACGACGTGGTTGACCCGCGGCCTCGTGATCCCGGCGCGATCGCAGATGCGCAGGAAGCGGCGCTCCAGCTCGCTGCGCGTCCTCGCCCGCTCGCCGTCGAAGCGTGCAAGGACGGCCCCCAGCGGTCGCGCGCCGTGACGCCCTGGCGCTCGCGCGAGCACGGCCTCGATGGCCCCGACGTCGAGCACGTGCAGCATCTCGGCGCGATCCACGGCGCGATCCAGGCCCCGCCGGTCGATCGCCTCCGCGAGGTCGAGCAGGGTCCGCGCGACCGTCGTGCAGGGGATGCCGTCGACCTCGACGCGATCCTCCGGCACGAGATGGGCGCGGTGCGCGTCCACACCGGGTCGGCTGCGCCCCGCACCGCGCGGGGAGGTCACATCGGTCGCGCGCCGCTCGCTGCGACGAAGGTCGTGCAGGGCGGCGGCAGACCGGTGCGAGAGGGCCGCGCCGGGCCCGCACGCGAGCACCGCGGCCATCCACAGGCCGCGCTGCGAGAGGAGCGGGTGGCCGACCGCGTAGGCGCCCCGATGGACGCGATGGAGCCGCCCCGCGGCGACGCGGTTCCGCACTGCGCTTCCCGACAGCCCAAGGGACCGGAGCTGCGCGAGCGCCACCACGCCGTGCTGGGCTTCGGCCAGGCGGGCAATCTCACGATCGATCGGCGTGTGGCCGATCGCGTCCGAGATACCGTCGCGATCGGCCGCACGTCGAGGCATGGATCGATGATGGGGTACGGGGGTTGGCGGGACGGACGCGGTTTGTGACGAGTCAGACGCGGGTCACGAACATGCCCCCGCGGCGCTCGCCCTCCAGTCCCAGCTCCTCCACCGCCTGCGCGACGCCTGGAAACTCGGGGTGGCCGTAGTCGTGGAACGCCACCACGGCGCCGGGCGCGAGGCGCTCGCGCCAGGCGCGGAATTCGTCCACCGTCGCCTGGCGCTCGTGGGTGGAGTCCACGAACAGCAGCTCCACGCCCTCGCCGCGCGCCTGCACCCCGGGCGCGGTCACCCATTCGACCCGCGCGGCGGCCTGGGGGGCGAGTGCGGCGTAGCGGTCGCGGTGGTCATGGACCACCGGGTCGTAGGAGACGACCCGGCGCCGCGGGTCGGCCAGCGCCAGGGCGAGCGCCGTCCAGCCGGGCCCGGTCCCCAGCTCCACCACGTGCCGGCGCCCCCGGGCCAGCCGCAGCAGCTCGGACACGTCGCCCGAGCCCGTCGCCGACTGCAGGCCCCACTCGTGGCCCAGCCGGCGCGCCAGCCGCCGCGCGCGCCACAGCAGGACGCGCACGCGCAGCCCCATCAACGGCGGGTGCGCAGCAGCTCGACGATCGTCTCCCCCACGGCGTCCAGCGCGCGGGGCGAGAGCTTGTCGGGCGTGTCGCTGCGCGTGTCGGCGTAGCGGTAGGAGAAGTCGATCAGGTCCACCGCGGGCACGCCGGCCTGCAGGAACGGGGTGTGGTCGTCGAGGATCGTCTCCTGCACCCGGTTGGGGAAGACGGCGCCCACCCCCACCCGCGCGGCCGCCGCCCGCAGCGCCGCCCATAGCGCGAGGTCCGAGCTGCCCTCGCGGGGAAGGCGCAGGCCGCGGTTGGCGATGTAGTCCAGCAGGACCATCTCCCGGGTCTGCGACCGGTGCGCGCGCACGTAGGCCTTGCTGCCGCGCAGGGCGTCGCGCAGGAAGTTCTCCGGCCGCGAGCCCAGCGGCTCCTCCTCGCCGTCGAACAGCACGAAGCGGATCTCCGGGGCGCCCGCCGGCCGGGGCAGGCGGCGCAGCGCCCGGGCCACCTCCACCACCGCGGCCGTCCCGGCCGCGCCGTCGTTGGCGCCAACGTGGTGGGGGATGGTGGCCTCGGTGTCGTAATGCGCGCCGAGCACGATGGCCGGGAGCCGCCCCGGGAGCCGCCCGACCACGTTGCGCAGCCCGCCCGGCACGGCCTCGAAGCGCCCGCCCGGCAGCAGCCCGCGCAGGCGCACGGCCAGGCGACGGGAGCTCGCGCTGCCGGCCGGCCGCACGCCGTAGCGATCCACCTGCTCGCGCAGCAGCGCGAAGGCGCGCGCCTGGTCGAAGCGGTTCGCCGTGGGGGCGGGGACGCCGTCCACCGTGACGGCGGGCTTCGCGTCGCCTCCGCTGCCGCCCGCGAAGGGCGCGAAGTCGTTGGCGGCCAGCGCGACCAGCGCCGCCCCGAGGACCAGCTGCACGGCGAGGGCCACGACCAGCAGGCGCACGCGAGCCCTCTCGGGCCGGGCGCGCTCAGTCGTTGGACGTCACCGCCTCGAGCAGGTGCGCGAACTTCTCGCGCGCCTCCGCGCGGCGAGTGGGCACGTGCTGGGAGGGGAACGGGGTCTCCGGCGCCTCGTAGCCGCGCAGGATCTGGCGCGCGACGGACTGGCGGTGCACCTCGTCGGGCCCGTCGTAGAACCGGGCGCCGCGCGCGTAGCGGTACATCGCCTCCAGCGGCATGTCGGTCGAGTAGCCCAGCGAGCCGTGGATCTGCAGCGCGCGGTCGACCACGTCGTGCAGCACCCCGGCGCCGAAGAACTTGATCAGCGAGATCTCGCGCCGCGCGGCGGCCGCGCCCTCGGTGTCCATCTTCCACGCGGCGTGCAGGGTCATCAGGCGGGCCGCGTCCATCTGGGCCGCGGAGTCGGCGATCCAGTTCTGGACCGTCTGCTTCTCCGACAGCTTGGACCCCTGGGCCTCGCGCATCAGCGAGTACTCGCAGAGCATGTCGAAGGCGCGGTTGCACACGCCCAGCCAGCGCATGCAGTGGTGGATGCGCCCCGGGTACAGCCGCTGCTGGGCGATCAGGAACCCGGCGCCCTCGGCGCCCAGCAGCGCCTCCTGCGGGACCCGCACGTCGTTGTAGTAGATCTCCGCGTGGTTGCCGTACTTGCCCCACGTCTGCTCGGGGTGCTCCATCGTCGGCACGTCGCGGACGATCTCCACGCCCGGGGTGTCGGCGTCGACCACGAACATCGAGGCGCGCTGGTAGCGGCGCGCGTCGGGGTCGGTCACCGCCATCACGATCAGGAAGTCGGCGATCGAGGCGTTGGAGGAGAACCACTTGTGGCCGGTGATGACGTAGCCGTCGCCGTCCTTGACCGCGCGGGTGCTCAGCGTCGTGGGGTCAGACCCGGCGTTCTCGGGCTCGGTCATGGAGAACGCGGAGCGCAGGTCGCCGGCCAGCAGCGGATGCAGGTAGCGCTCCTTCTGCTCCTCGGTGCCGGCGAGGGCGAGGATCTCCGAGTTGCCGGAGTCGGGCGCGGCGTTGCCGAAGGCGAAGGGCGCGAGCGGGCTGGTCCCCAGCACCTCGTGCATGAGGCCGAGCTTGACCTGGCCGAAGCCCTGCCCGCCCAGCTCGGGATCGAGGTGCGCCGCCCACAGGCCGCGCTCCCTGACCCGCTCCTGCAGCGGCTCCACGGCGCGCATGAGCTGGTCCCATTCCAGCTCGCCCATGAGGGTCTCCAGGGGCCAGATCTCCTCGCGGACCGCCTGGGCCATCCAGTCGAGATGCTCCTGGAACTCAGGGTCGGTCGAGAAGTCCCACGCCATGCTCCGTCTCCTTCGGTCGCCGGACCCGGACGATACGCCTCAGCCGCGGCCGTCGTCGGCGAAGTCGGCCCAGCCGGGACGCGCGACGGCGAGCTTGGCCGCCACCTCGGCGCGCAGCGTGGCCAGCGCCTCGGGCCAGCGGTCGTCCCACTCGCCGGCCCGGATCGCGCGAGCGAGCCGCTCCTGGCCGGAGCGGTCCGGACGCCCGGGGCCGGCCTCCCACTCGCGGGCCAGGATCGCGCAGGCGTTGGCCGCCACGCGCACGGAGAAGCGCTGGTCGCCGGGGACGTGCGGGAGCAGGTCCTCGTGCAGGTGGCGCGCGATGGCGGCCAGCAGGTCGGGCGCGTCGGGGCGGTCCTGCGGGACGTCCGCGCTCATCCGACCATCGCCAGCAGGTCCCACTCGGGCTCGGCGGTGCGGCGCCCGATCGCCGCACGCTCCAGCGAGCGCAGGTCGCCGGCCACCGACGCCTGGATGCGCGTGATGACGCCCCAGCGCACGTTGCCGTAGACCTCCCAGAAGTGAAGCTCGTCGCGGGAGATCGCGCGGCCGCCGGCGGCGGCGTAGGCCTCCAGCAGCTCGTCGCGCCCGCCGCAGCCGGCCGCCGCGCGGTCGTCGGCGCCGAAGCGCCAGGAGCGGATGCACATCCAGCCCAGGTCCTCGGCGGGATCGCCGGCATGGCACAGCTCCCAGTCCAGGACCGCGACCAGGCCGGCCTCGTCCACGATCCAGTTGCCGAGACGGAAGTCGCCGTGGACCAGGGCCGGCGCCACCGGGTCCGGGAGATGGAGGCGCAGCCAGCGCAGCCCCAGCTCCAGCGCGGGATGGGGCTCGCCGATGCGGTCCAGCTCGGCCTCCAGGCCGGCGACCGCGGCCTGCGCGGGCGCGAGCGGCGCGGCGGGAGCGGGGCCGCCCGGCGCCGCGGCGGCCACCGCCGGCACCTCTCCCAGGGCAACCCCATGCAGTGCGGCGGCCGCGCGTGCGACCTCGTCCACCAGGCGGCCGCGGGCGGTCGCGTAGCGCTCCTCGCGCAGGATCCGGCCCGGCCGCGCCTCGCCGCGCACCCGCTGCATCACCAGCCCGCCCGCCGCGTCGCCCCACAGCACGCCGGGGACGGGGACGCCGTGCCGGCTCGCCGCGGCCATGGCCTCCCACTCCGCCGCGAACCACGCGTCCCCGTCGCCCACCGCGTCGCGGCGCAGCACGAGCTCGTGGCGCTCGGCCTCCACCAGCGCGTCGAAGGACCACAGCTCGCGCGACGCCCCTCCCAGCAGCGGGTACGGCCCGTCGATCTGGGCCGGGCGACCGAAGTGGTCGCGCGCCGTGTCCTGCAACCAGACGCGAAGCTCGGCGGGGTCGGTCAAGATCGACAGGGTATTCGGCGAGAGGAGAGCTGCACATGGGCGAGCGGTGGTTCAGCGAGGCGCAGCTGCGCGAGATGGCGCGGCCCACCATGGACCGGGCGATCGAGGCGATCGACGCGGGCCAGCCGGACGCGGCGAAGGCGCTGTGCGAGGCGATGAAGCACGAGTCGCAGTTCATGCACGACCTGCTGGTGGACGGGATGGCCGGGCTCATCTCGTTCGTGCAGGAGAAGCTGGGCGACGAGGGCGTGCGCGAAGCCTGGGAGTGGTCGCTGGAACGCAGCTGGAAGCCGCAGGTGGAGAAGATCGACGCGACCGACCGCCGGGACATCGCCCAGGCGCTGGCCGCCACCTGGCGCGCGCACTCCACCAGCGGCGTCGGCCCCAATCCGGGCGCCTTCACGATCGGCGAGGACGACGAGAAGCTGACCTTCACGATGAACCCGTGCGGCTCGGGGCAGCGGCTGTGGCGCAACGGGCGCTACGGCCCGGGCGGCTGGGGCGTCACCGACGGCGCGCACGACTGGAGCTACGGGCGCGAGGGCTTCCCCCTGTACTGCACCCACTGCGCGTTCATGAACGAGAGCCTCCCGATCCGCTGGATCGGCCGCGCGCTGTATCCGTCCGACCCGCCCGAGGACTTCGACCGCGATCCGTGCACGTGGTACTGGTACAAGGATCCGGCCGACATCCCCGCGCGCCACCGCGAGCGATACGGCTAGGCTAGGCCCGTGGCTCAGCAGCACCTCGACCGACTGACCGCCACGGATGCGTCCTTCCTGGCCAACGAGGGCCACGCCTCCCACATGCACGTGGGCGCGATCACGACGTTCGAGGGCCCGCCGCCGTCCTACCAGGACTTCCTGGACCAGATCCGCAGCCGCCTGCACCTGGTGCCGCGCTACCGCCAGAAGCTGTTCACGCCGCCGCTGGAGACCGGGCGGCCGATGTGGGCCGACGACCCCAGCTTCAACCTCGTGTACCACGTCCGCCACACCGCGCTGCCCGAGCCGGGCGACGAGCACCAGCTCCTGCTCCTGGCCGCGCGGGTCTTCTCCCAGCGCCTGGACCGCTCCAAGCCGCTGTGGGAGACGTGGTTCGTGGAGGGCCTGGAGGGCAACCGCTTCGCGCTCATCTCCAAGACCCACCACGCGCTGATCGACGGCATCGCCGGCGTGGACCTCGCGACCGTCCTGTTTGATCTGAGCCCGGTCCCGCCCGAGGTCCCGACCGACGGCGAGGAGTGGACGCCCACGCCCGAGCCGGGAGCCGCCGACCTGGTCGCCGCCGGGGTCCGGGCCCTCGTGGGCTCGGGCACCGAGATCGCTGCCCGCGCGGTGAGTGCGGCCACGCGTCCGGAGACCACGCTGCGGCGCGTGCGAGAGGCCGTCGAGGGGGTCGGCGAGATCCTGTGGGCCGGCCTCAACCCGGCGCCCGAGACCCCGCTGAACGTGGAGATCGGCCCGCACCGCCGGCTGGCGGTGGTGCGCAACGACCTGGAGGACTACAAGACGATCAAGGATGCGCTGGGCGGGACGGTCAACGACGTCGTCCTGACCGTGGTCGCCGGCGCGCTGCGCCGCTGGCTGCACTCCCGCGGCGTGCGCACGGAGGGCATGGAGCTGCGCGGGCTGGTCCCCGTGTCCATCCGCGGCGAGGACGAGCGTGGCCAGCTGGGCAACCGCATCGCCGCGATGCGCGGACCGCTGCCCGTCTACATCGCCGACCCGGTGGCCCGCCTGCGCTTCGTCAAGCAGGCGATGGACGGCCTGAAGGAGTCCAAGCAGGCGCTGGGCGCCGAGGTGATCGCCGGCGTCAACAACTTCGCGCCGCCCACGATCCTGGCCCAGGCCTCGCGGATCAACTTCTCCACGCGGCTGTTCAACCTGATCGTCACCAACGTGCCGGGGCCGCAGTTCCCGCTCTACGTGCTGGGACGCGAGCTGCAGGACCTGTTCCCGATCGCGTTCCTGCCCGAGCAGCACGCGCTGGCCATCGCGATCATGTCCTACAACGGCAAGCTGAACTTCGGCCTGCTGGCCGACTTCGACGCCCTGCCCGACCTCGACGTGATCGTGGCGGGCCTGGACGAGGCGCGCGACGAGCTGCTCGAGGCGGCCCGCCGCCAGGGCGGCGCGGCCAGGCGCCCGCGCGCCGAGCAGCCCGCCTAGGCGTGCACGAGCTGCTCGCCGCGGCGCTGGAGGCGCACGGCGGGGCGGCGCGGTGGGCGCAGGTCGAGGAGGTGGCCTTCCGCGCGCGCTCGGGCGGCTTTGCGCTGGTGTCGAAGGGCCGGGGCCCCGACGTGCGCGAGTTCACCGCGCGGATCTCGGCGCGGTCGCAGCGGACGGTGATCGAGGAGTGGCCGGAACCCAGCCAGCGCGGCGTCTACGAGCCCGACCGGGTGTGGATCGAGGACGAGGCGGGGACGGTGCTGCGCGAGCGCCGCGACCCGCGGGCCGCCTTCCGCGGGCGGCGCAAGCTGTGGTGGGACCGCCTCGACCTCCTCCACTTCGCCGGCTACGCGCTGTGGGGCTACATGACGCAGCCCTTCCTGTTCGCCGGGCCGGGCTTCGCGGTCCGCGAGCTGGAGCCCTGGGACGAGCGCGGCGAGCCGCGCCGGCGCCTGCACGTCACGTTCCCGGACTCG
The DNA here is from genome assembly GCA_033855845.1 of Solirubrobacteraceae bacterium. Classification (GTDB taxonomy): domain Bacteria; phylum Actinomycetota; class Thermoleophilia; order Solirubrobacterales; family Solirubrobacteraceae; genus AC-38. The sequence continues at coordinate 11,958 of JAWVFR010000064.1, read as the reverse complement.
ATGCCCTCCCACTCGCGCGAGCAGGTCTTCCACTTCGACGAGCGGTTGCGGATCCGGCGCAACGACTACACGGCGGAGGTCTTCGGCGGGTGGGCCAGGGGCGCCCACTACACCGACGAGCACCGGGAGTTCGGCGGGCTGCTGTACCCGACGCGCCGGCGCGTCTACCCGCGCGCGCCGTCCGGGCGACCGCTGCCGCTCCCCGTGCTCGTGCGCATCGACCTCGACTCCGTGGAGCCGCTCAGCGCACCCGCACCGTGACGTCGGCCCGGCCGCGCAGCGCCTGGCGGTTGCCCGCGACGTCGACGGCCACGGTCTGGAAGGCGTAGCGGTGGCCGGGAAAGCCGCGGACGAGCACGCTGCGCGCGCGGGCGAAGCGGCCGATTCGCCGGGGCGAGCCGCCGTCCAGGACTCGCCACAGCTCGACCGCGGCGACGCCGGACGTGTGCACTCCCGGCGGAGCGGGGTCGTTCGCGGACCAGCTCACGCGGAAGCGCTGGGCGCGGGTGCTGGTGACCGCGCGGGCGCGGGAGGTCGGGGCGCGGCGGTCGAGCGCCGCGATCGCCTCCACGGCCGCGCCCGCGTCGAGGATCCCCCACCCCAGCTCGTTTGTCCACGTCCCCGCCGGGCGGCGCGCCGACTGCTTCAGCGCCCGGATCACGTCGCGCGCCGAGGCGTCGGGATTCAGCCGGCGCATCAGCGCGGCGACAGCCGTCACCTGGGGCGCGGACATGGACGTGCCCTGCAGGTAGGCGAACGTGGCGCCCTCGCTCGACGTCCGGCACCCGCACGGGAACGGATCGGGCGGGACCTTGGTGAAGTCGCCGTCCAGACGGCGCGCGTTGCCCGGTGGCGCGGCGGCCAGCAGGCCGGGCGGCCCGCCCGACGCGCCGAAGTTCGCGAAGGCCCCGGCGGCGGCCATGGACACCTGCGTGCCCACGCCGGTCCCCGGATTGGTGTCCGAGAACGTGGACGCGGTCACCGACAGACCCCTGCCCGCGTTCAGGTCGGGGCCCGTGCCCGTCGGCTGCAGGAGGCTGGGGGGCTGGCCCTGCTCCTGCGTCGCCGTGTCGGCCGCCGCGCCCACCAGGACCACGTTGCGGGAGAAGGCGTAGTCGATCGCCGCCACCAGCGCCTGGACCGGCGCGCGCGTGCCGTCGTCGCCGAAGCTCATGTTGATGGCCAGCGCGCCGCGGTTGGTCGCGTCCACGATGGACTGGGCGATGCTGGCGTCGGTCAGGTCGCTCTTCTCCACGATCAGCCGGCAGTCGCGCCCGGCGCCGGCGATGCCCACGCCGTTCCCGGTGTTCGCGCACGCCAGGGTGGCCACGTGGGTCCCGTGGCCCTCCTCGTCGGTCTGCGGGTTGGCGGTCGACGCGTCCTGGTCCACGGCGGCGGCGACCTTGCCGGACACCTCCGGGTGGGTCCCGTCGATGCCCGTGTCGATCACGCCGACCAGCGCGCCCGCGCCGGAGCTGAGGTCCCAGGCGCGCTGGAAGCGCTGGCGTATCGCAGGCCACTGCTGGATCGTGCCCGGCGGCGTGCCCGGCGCCGTCTCGGCCCGGGTCAGCGCGGGGTCGTTGGGGGCAGCGCGCAGCGACATCCGGCCCTCGGCCTGGACGGAGGCCACGGCCGGGTCGGCGCGCAGGGCCCGAGCGAAGGCGACGGTCGAGCGTCCGGCGGGAGGCCGCACCGTCACCAGCCCGATCTCGGGGACCTGCGGACCCGCGTGCCGGGCGCCGGTCCGGGCCAGGAAGGCGCGTACGGCGGCGCCGTGGGCCGCCGTGGCGGCCGGTCCGTCGAGCATCACCAGCAGCCTCCCCGTCGGCGCGCCCTGGGCCGGGGCGGCCAGCGCCAGCGCCGCGCCGATGGCCGCGGCGCCTAGAAGCCGAGTGCGAACTTGGCGTCCTCGCTCATGCGCTCGGGCGTCCATGGTGGTGTGAACACCATCCGGGGCTCCACCGATTCGACGCCGTCCAGCTCGCCGACGAACTCCTTCATCTGCTCGGTGACCTGAGGGCCGATCGGGCAGCCGGGGGTGGTGAGCGTGAACGTGATCACCACCGTGCCGTCGTCGACCTCCACGTCGTACACCAGGCCGAGCTCGATGAAGTCGAGCCCGAGCTCGGGATCGATCACGTTGGTGAGGGCTTCGGTGACTTCTTCGACGGTCGGCATTGGCTCGACCTTGAGTCTAGCCGTGTGCTTTCGCTAGGTTCGAGGACATCGTCTCCTACGAGGAACAGCGGTCCCTGTTGCGGTGCTCCGGGGAGGAGGACTCCGCCACGCAGAGCCAGCGCCGGCGCGCCTTCGCCCGCGCCTTCAAGGCGCCGCGCGACGTGGTGGTCGACCTGACCGAGCTGGTGTTCGCCGACCCGTCGCTGATCTTCGACCTGGCCATCCTGGCCCAGCGCCTGCGGGCGGGCGGGCGGCGGCTGCTGGTGCAGGGAGCGCAGCCGCACATCGTGCGGCTGATCGAGCTGGTCGGGCTCAACCGCCAGCCCGGCGTCCAGTTCGCCGTCTGACCGCGAGCCGGCGCGGGCGCTCGCGTAGCCTGTAGGGCGAGATGATCGTCGTCCTCATCCTGCTCTTCATCGTCGTCCCGATCGCGGAGCTGTACGTGATCATCCAGGTGGGTCAGGCCATCGGCGCGCTGCCGACGATCGCCATCCTGATCGCCGACTCGGTGATCGGATCGCTGCTGCTGCGCTCCCAGGGCCGTCTGGCCTGGCGGCGCTTCAACGCGGCGCTGCAGGAGGGTCGCGTGCCCGCGCGCGAGGTGCTGGACGGCGCGCTGGTGATCTTCGGCGGCGCCTTCCTGATCACCCCCGGCTTCCTCACCGACGTCATCGGCGTGTTCCTGCTGCTGCCGCCCACCCGGGCCGTGGCGCGGCGGATGCTGGTGGGGGTTTTCTCGCGGCGCTTCGTGGTGGCGGCGCGACGGCGGCGCCCCACGGGTTCCTCGGGTGACGTCGAGGGCACGGCGGTGGAGGTCGACCCGCCGCGCCTGCGGCCGTGATGGAGGCTTTTTCCGGTGACGCCGGGTCGAACAGCAGCATCGAGGGGGAGCCTGTTGGGTTTGCGTCGTCGTCGGATTTGGGGTTTTCGGACTCGGTGACTCTTGCCTTTGGCGATCCCTCGGTGGACGTGTACGGGCTGGCGCGGATCGGGGTCACGCCCGGCGACGGGACGGCCAGCGCGCTGGGGATCCTGTTCTCCGGCGGCGACGTGGTGGAGAGCGTGGCCGAGGGCGGCGTCTCGCTCTCGGCGGCCGACTGGAGCTCGATCTCGGCCGGCGGGCTGGAGCTGACCGCCGAGGATGGGGGCTGGCGCCTGCGGTGGGACGGCGCGGTGGACCTGCGCTTCGAGGCCATCTCGCCCGCGCTCGAGCAGACCGGCGCCGGGATGGAGGGCCACGAGCAGCTCTGCCGCGTGGCGGGGACCGCGACGGCCGGCGGCGCGCAGCGCCGGATCGACTGCCTGGGTCAGCGCGGCCGCAGTTGGGGCGTGGCCGACTGGGACCGCGTGGCCCTGGCCCGGACCGTGTGCGCCTGGTGGGACGACCGCGCGCTCGTGCTCGGGGCGCTGCGTCCGGCCAAGGCTCGCGAGCACGATCGCGAGGAGCTGTCGGCCTGGCTGCTGGAGGAGGGCTTCGACCCTCGCGAGGTGGCCGAGCCGCGCCTGTCCACGACGTACGACGCCGAGGGACGCCAGCGCCGCGCGGGCCTCGAGCTGTTCGTGACGGGCGAGGACGACGAGTTCCCCCGCCGCGTGGCGGGGGAGGTGGCATGCGGCACCTCGCTGGACCTGGGCCGGCTGCGCCTGGACTGCGCGTTCTTCTCGTGGCGCATGGAGGGCCGCGCGGGCGTGGGCCGCTACGACGTGCTGCGGCGCACTTGAGCCGCATCGAGGCGATCGTCAGCGACTTCGGCGGGGTCCTGACCACGCCGTTGCTGCGGTCCTTCGCGGCGCTGGCCGAGCGGTCGGGGATCGGCCTGGAGGAGATCGGGCTGGCCATGGCGCGGGTGGCGAGCGAGGACGGCCGCAACCCGCTCTACGAGCTGGAGACCGGCCGTCTGACCGAGGCGGAGTTCCTCGCCCGGCTGGAGACCGCGCTGCATGCCGAGACCGGCCGCGAGGTGTCGCTGGGCGGGTTCCGCGAGGCCTACTTCGCCAACCTGCACCCCAACGACGAGCTGATCGCCCACCTGCGCGGGCTGCGCGACCGCGGCCTGCGGCTGGCCATGCTCACGAACAACGTGCGCGAGTGGGAGACGCTCTGGCGAGCGAAGCTCCCGGTGGACGAGCTGTTCGAGCTGGTCGTCGACTCCGCCTTCGTGGGGATGCGCAAGCCCGACCCCGAGATCTACAGGCTGACCCTCGACCGCCTCGGCCTCCCGGCTGCCGCCTGCCTGTTCCTCGACGACCTCGACGTCAACGTCCAGGCCGCCCGCGAGCTCGGCATGACCGCCGTCCACTTCCAGGACACGGACCAGGCGATAGCGGAAATCGACCGCGCCCTGGCGGCCGACGCCGGCTGAGACGCGACGCGGTTGCACTTTGCCGCCTATATGGCGGTCAACTGCACTCGCGTCGCTGGATGAGGCGCTTGAGGTCGCCCAACACGGCTTGAGGTTCATCGTGCAGCTGACGCCAGGTGATGCGGATGACGCGCCAGCCCGCGGCCTGGAGGAGCCGGTCCCGGGCGCGATCGCGCTCGAAGGCTGCGCGGGTGGAGTGATACGCGTGCCCGTCGAGCTCGACCGCCACGCGGGATTCTGGCCACACGCAGTCCACCTCCAGGCGGCGGCCGCCAACCGCGATGCGGGCGTTCATTCTCGGGGCCGGAAGCCCCGCCGCGGTTACGAGTGCCAGGAACCGAGCCTCCAGCTCGCTGCGGGTGACGATGCCCACGCGTCCCGAGTCGAGGATGGCGCGCAGGCGCGGGGCGCCTGGGCGGCGGGGGTGGCGCTTCAACGACTCATCGAGGGAAGCCCAGTCGACGAGGTGCAGCGCCTCCGCCTGCTCGGCCGCACGGCCGAGCGCGGGGCCGGGGAGCACGGCGGCGAGGTCGAGCAGCGTCCGCGCCGGCGTGGTGACCGGTATCCCTCGATGCGTCGTTCGCTCGTCCTGCGCCAGCTCGGTGCGGTGCATCTGCAGGGCCCCGCGCGACCGCAGTGCGCGCGGGGCCGTGACCTCCACTTGCGCCCGAGCAGTCGGGCGCAGGTCCCACAGCGCACCCGCCGCGCGGTGGCTCAACACGGCACCGGGTCCCGCGGCGAGCACAGCCGCCATCCACCGTCCCTCCCGGGACACGACCCGGTGCCCGACCGCGTAGATGCCGCGGTGCAGCGGATGCAGCCGGCCGGCCGCGAGGCGATGGTCGATGGCATCCGCACCGAGGCCGAGGGCCAGCAACTGACTTCGGGACACCACGCCGTGCTGCCGACCGGCCATCTCGGCGGTCCCCGAGTCCCAACCACGTGGTTGCACTTTGCCGCCTATATGGCGGTCAACTGCACTTGGATCGGCCACCCGGCCGAGGTTGGCGCCCCGGGTGTGCCGTGGGACGTCGGGTTTGTTACGGAGTGGCTAGTTCTCGCAGCCGAGGCGGTCCCAGCAGTAGATCTGCAGGACCTCCGCGGCGAGCTCGCCCGCGCGTTCGCGGCCGAGGCAGGGCAGGACGGTCTCCAGCGCCTCCTCCTCGGAGACGCCGGCGTCGAACGCCTCCTCGCCGCGGAACCCGGCGGCGATCTTCAGCGCCTCGCGGCGGTTGTCGCCGAGCGTGTGGAAGGCGCTGAGGAGGAACTCCTTGTTGGCGACGGGCTGGCCGACCTCCAGCGAGGCGTGCCAGGCGGCGAGCAGCGAGAGGTCGTGCTCGTCGAGGTCGCCGATGGCCTTGGCGTAGTGGGACTCCAGCTCGCCCTCGGGGATCTCGTCGACCCAGGCGCGGACGATCTCTCCCAGGACCTGGCGGCGGGCCTCGCGCCCGACCGATTCGGCGACGACGCGGATGGCGTCCTTCGGTTCGATGAAGCAGAGGGGCATGGCGCGGAAGGTACGGCCGCCTTCGGACGGCACGAACGCATCTGCGCAACGTGCGGGCAAGTCGCCCCCGGGCCGTCGTGGCGGCACGCGACCATAGGGGCGACATGCCCCTGACCCTGGTCACCGGGCCGGCCAATGCCGGCAAGGCGCGCGTCGTCCTCGAAGGGGTACGCGCGCGCGCCGCTGACGACCCCGTGCTCGTCGTCCCCACGGGCGGCGACGCCGCGGCCTACCGGCGCGAGCTGGCCGACGGAGGCACGGTCTTCGGGCCCGAGGTGACGACCTTCGCGGGGCTGGCGCGGACCATGGCCCTCCGGGCGGGGACCCCGGCCCGCGCGGTGTCGGACATCGCGCGCGACCGGCTGCTCTCGGCGACGGTCGCCGCGGCCGAGCTCTCCGCTCTCGCGCCGGCCGCCGCGGCGCCCGGGTTCGTGGCCGCCGCCGGCGGCCTGGTGGCCGAGCTCCAGCGCGAGCTGGTCACGCCGCAACGCTTCGCGCAGGCCATGGCGGCGTGGGGCGAGACGGAGCAGGGCGACCCGGCCGAGGCCGCGGAGATCGCGGCGCTGTACTCGGGATACCTGCGCCGCCTGGACGCGCTGGGGCTGGTGGACGGCGAGGGATTGGCCTGGGCCGCGATCGACGCGCTCGCGGAGGCCCCGGCGCGCTGGGGGGCGACCCCGGTCTTCCTGTACGGGTTCGACGACCTCACGCGCCTGCAGCGCCACGCGGTCGAGACGCTGGCGGGGATCGACGGCGTCGATGTGATGGTCGCCCTGACCTGGGAGGAGCGCGCGGCGCTCGCGGGCCGGGCGCGCACGTTGGCCGCGCTGGCGCCGCGGGCCGGCGACCACCGCGAGCTCCCGGCCGACGCCGAGCACTACGCCCCGGACGCCCGGGCCGCCCTGCACCACCTGGAGCGCGGGCTGTTCGAGGACGGAGCGGCGCGGGTGGAACCCGGCGGCGCGGTCCGGCTGCTGGAGTCCGGCGGGGAGCGCGCCGAGGCCGAGCTCGTGGCCGCGGAGGTGCTGGCGCTGATCGGCCGCGGCGTGGCGCCAGAGGAGATCGCGGTGGTCTTCCGCTCCCCCGCGGAAGCCGCGCCGCTGGTCCGACGCGTGTTCGCCGCGTACGGGATCCCGGTGGCCGTCGGAGCGCCGGCGCGCTTCGGCGACACCGCGCTGGGCCGCGGCCTCGTCGCGCTCCTGCGCTGCGCCGCGGGGGGCGGGCGCGCGGAAGACCTGCTGGCCTGGCTGCGGACCCCCGGGCTGCTCGAGCACCCCGGCCTCGCTGACAACCTGGAGGCCGAGGTCCGCCGCACGGGCGCAACCACCGCCGAAGACGCAAGGCGCCTCTGGGAGAGAGACCGCTGGCCCCTCGACGCCATCGACCGGCTGGCCGCCGCGGCAGCAGAGAGAGACGTCGCGGACCGCACCACCACCCCCTCACCCGCAAGCGGTTCCCAAACGCTCACAGAGCAGACACAGCAAGAGCTGAACGCCCTCTTCGCCAACCCCCGCCGCCGCCAGGCCGCCATCCTCACCCACGAGGAGACCATCGATGCCAGAGCCCTCGCGACCGCCCGCGCCGCTCTCGCGGACCTGACGCGGCTGGCGAAAGCGGATCCGGCGCTGAAGACCAACCCAGGAGACCTCGCCGACGCCCTCGCCTCCCTCCCGGTCCGCGAGAACCCCGCTCCCGGAGCCGTCCGCCTCCTCGACCCCCTCGCACTGCGCGCGCGCCGAGTGAGGGCGCTGATCCTCTGCGGGCTCCAGGAGGGCGCCTTCCCCCGGCCAGGCCGCGCGGAGCCGTTCCTCCCGGACAGCCGCCGCCGCGAGCTGGCCGCGGCGTCCGGCCTGGCCCTGCGCCTGCGCGAGGACGCGCTGGACGACGAGCGCGCCCTGTTCTACGCGGCCGCGTCGCGCCCCGAGGAGCTGCTGGCGCTCTCCTACCGATCCTCCGACGAGGAGGGCCGCCCGGCGGTGCGCTCCTTCTTCGTCGACGACGTCCGCGACCTGTTCACCGGGGCGCTGGACCACGACCGCAGCACCCGCGCCCTGGCCGACGTGACCTGGCCCGAAGCGCTCGCCCCCACAGAGCGGGAGCGCCAACGCGCCAGAGCCGCGGCCCAACCCGGCGAACGCCCGCCGCGCATCGCGCCCCTAACCGACCCGGCCGTGCTCGACGCCATCGCCCAGAGAGGCGCCTGGGCGGCCCGCGCGCTGGAGACGGCGGCCGGGTGCGCCGTGCGCTGGCTGGTCGAGCACTGGGTCCGGCCCGACACCTTCGAGCCCGACCCCGAGCCCATGGCCCGCGGAAGTGCGGCCCACGAGCTGCTCGAAGCCGTGTTCTCCCGACTGGCAAAGGAAACCGGCTCGCACCGCCTGGACCCGTCCAACCTCCCGGCGGCGCAGACCATCCTCGCCCAGGAGATCGAGCGCGTGCGGCCGAAGCTGCGCCTCTCCCCCCACCCGGCCCGGCAGCGCAGCGCGATTCGCCGGCTGGAGGCCGACCTGCTGCGCTACCTGCGCAAGGCGGCCGGGGAGGCCACGAGCTTCGTCCCCACCCACCTGGAGCTGCCCTTCGGCCGCCCCGGAGACCCCCACCCGGCCCTGAACCTCGACGGTCTGAGCGTCGCCGGACGCATCGACCGCGTGGACGTCGACCCCGCCGGCCGCGCCGCGGTCTACGACTACAAGGGCTCGGAGGGCTACCCGGTCAAGCGCTGGGTGCAGGACGGGCGCCTCCAGGTCCCGCTCTACCTGCTCGCCGCCCGCGACGTGCTCGGCCTGGAGCCCGCGGCCGGTCTCTACCAGCCGATCGGCAAGGAGCAGAAGCCGCGCGGCGCGGTGCGCACCGGGACCGACCTGGAAGCGCTCGCCAGCCCGCGCGACCGCGTGGAGCCCGAGGAGCTGGACGCGGTCCTGGAGGAGATCGCACAGCGCGCGCAGGCCGTGGCCGCCGCGGTGTCCGCCGGTGACCTGGAGCCGCAGCCCAAGACCTGCGGCTACAAGGGCGAGTGCCAGTACCCGGGCGTGTGCCGGTGCGAGCGATGAACGCCCAGGCCAGCCTGTTCGACGACGCCCCGGGCGACGAGTGCCTGGACGGGCCCGGCGGCCGGCGCTTCACGCCCGAGCAGTCCGACGCGATCCGCGCGCGCCGGGGCTCGCGCCTGCTGTCGGCCAACGCGGGCAGCGGCAAGACCGCGGTGGTGGTGGAGCGCTTCGCGCGCGCGGTGCTGGAGGACGGCGTGGACCCGCGGCGCATCCTGGCGATCACCTTTACCGAGAAGGCGGCGGGCGAGCTCAAGCAACGCCTGCGCGAGCGCTTTGTAGAGCTGGGCGACCGCGCCGCCGCGCGCGCCGCGGAAGGCGCGTTCGTCTCCACCATCCACGGGTTCTGCGCGCGGCTGCTGCGCGCTCATCCCCTGGCCGCGGGGCTGGACCCGGCCTTCCGCGTGCTGGAGGTGGCCGAGGCCGCGCGGCTGCGAGCCGACGCCTTCGACGCCGCCTTCGCGGCCTTCCTGGACGACGCGGCGCAGACCGGCCCCGAGGCCCTGGAGCTGTCGGCCGCCTACCGCCCCGACCGGCTGTTCGGGCTGGTGGACGCCGCGCACTCGCGGCTGCGCAGCCACGGTGACACGGAGCCGACCCTGCCCGACCCCGGCGAGCGGCCGGTACCCCCGGAGGCGCGCGACCGGCTGATAAGAGCCCACGCCGCCGCGGCGGCCTGCCTCGGCGCCGCCGGCGACGGACCGACGGTGCACAAGGCCCGCGCCGCCCTGGAGCGCGCGCAGGCGATGCTTGCGGTCGACGCCCTGCCCGCGCTCGCCGACCTGCGGGCCGCCGAGTTCAAGGCCGGCAACACCACCGTCCTGAAGGGGCCCGAGTGCGCGGAGTATCTGGAGGCGCTGGAGGACTACGCCCGCGCGGTCGCCGACCACCTGGCCGTGCCGGCCTGCCGGCGCATCGGCGAGCTGCTGTCCACCTACGGGCACGAGTACGCGCAACGCAAGCGGGCGCGGTCGGGCCTGGACTTCGAGGACCTGGAGCTGATGGCCCGGGACCTGCTGGAGCGTGATCCCGGAGTACGCGCCGCCTGGCGCGACCGCTTCGCGCTGATCATGGTCGACGAGTTCCAGGATGTGAACGGCCGCCAGCTGGCGATCCTGGAGCTGCTGGAGGACCACAACCTGCTCACGGTCGGCGACGAGCTGCAGTCGATCTACGGCTTCCGCCACGCCGACGTGGCGATCTTCCGCGCGCGCCGCGACCGGCTGTCCGCCGCCGGGGCCGCCGGGGAGCTGCGGGCCAGCTTTCGCGCGCGCGAGCCGCTCCTGCGAACCCTCAACACCGCCTTCGCCCCGCTCTTCGGCGAGCGCTTCACGCCCCTGGTGGCGGGCCGGGCGGACGCCGCGGAGCGCCCGGCTCCGCTCGTGGAGCTGCTGGTCACCGACCAGCGCGGATGGGACGAGGCCGACCTGGGCGACACCCTTCCGCCCGCCCTGCCCTGGCGCCAGGCCGAGGCCCGCCTGCTGGCCCAGCGGGTGCGCGAGCTGGTGGACGCGGGCGAGGCCCGCCCCCGCGAGACCGCGGTGCTGGTGCGCGCCCTCACCGACCTCGCCGTCTACGAGCGCGCGCTGGAGGACCAGGGGCTGCGGACCTACGTCGCCGGCGGGCGCGGGTACTGGTCGGCCCAGCAGGTGGCCGACCTGCTCGCCTACCTGGGCGCGCTGGCCAACCCCCGCGACGAGACGCGCATGTTCGGCCTGCTCGCCTCGCCCCTGGCCGGCCTGAGCAGCGACGGCCTCGCGACGCTGGCCGCCGTGCGGCGAGAGCAAAAACGCCACGCCTGGTGGGCGCTCGAAGCGGCCTTCTGCGCAGACGCCCCCGGCGACGAGCCGGGGAACGAGGACAACGGACTCGCCAACCGCCTGCCCCCCGCCGACGCAACCCGCATGCACGACTTCTGCCCCTGGTTCGCCGCCGAGCGCCGCGACATGCCGCGCCGGTCGCTGGAGGAGCTGCTGGAGCGGGCGATCGCCGGCCGCGACTACGACCTGCACGCGCTGGGCCTGCGCGGCGGCGCGCGGCGCATGGCCAACATGCGCAAGCTGCTGCGCCTGGCGCGCGAGTACGAGACGCACGAGGGGCGCGACGTGCGCGGCTTCCTGGACAGCGTGGAGCTGCGCAAGGAGGTGGAAGCCGCGGGCGAGGCGCCCGTGGAGCACGAGGACCTCGAGGCCGTGCGCCTGATGACCATCCACGGCGCCAAGGGACTGGAGTTCGACACGGTCTGCGTGGCCGACATGGGCCGCCCGGGCCGCGGCGAGCACCCCGACCTGCACGTGTCCGGGGACACCCGCGTCGGCCTGCGACTGCTGACCCTGGAGGGCAACGGCGGGATCAAGGCGCTGGACTACGAGGAGCTCCAGGCCGAGCGCGACGCCGCCGACGCGGCCGAGGAGCACCGCGTCTTCTACGTCGCCATGACGCGCGCGCGCGAGCGGCTGGTCGTCTCGGGCGCTGTGCCCAATTTCGACAACTGGCCGGCGCCCGCCCTCACCGCCGCCCCCCTGGCCTGGGCCGCGCCGGCCCTGGCCCCCGGCCTCCAGGAGCATCTGACCGAATCCAACCCGGTGTGGGAGTCGCCCTCCGGCGTCGTGGCGCGCCTCAACGCGCCGGGCACCGTCGGCCGCGTCCTGGCCGCCAGCGAGACCGCGCCCGCCCGCGCCCCCGACGACAGCGCCGCGCCCACCGCGCAGCCGGTCGCACAACTGGTCGAGGTCACGGCTCCCCGCGCGCCCGCCGTGCGCACGGTCTCCTACACCGGCCTGGAGGCCTACGGGCGCTGCGGGTACCGCTTCTACCTCGAGCGCGTGCTGCGCCTGCCGCCCGACCGCGACGCGCCCCCGCC
>JAWVFR010000063.1:0-12663 GCA_033855845.1 Solirubrobacteraceae bacterium | reverse complement strand
ACAGTGTCGAACAGCCTGCCGAGCAGAAACGGCCCCATGAAGGTCCCGGCGGCGAAGATCAGGATGAAGTACGGCACGCTGCCCGACGCGACGTCGAAGAACTCGCTGAGGATCGTCCCGAGGTCGAACGTGATCGCGTTGTAGAGAAACGCCTGGCCGATGAACAGCGCCAGGCCGAGGATCGCGCGCGTGGGGTATTGCGTGAAGGCGACCTTGGCGATCTCCCGGAACGGGATCCGCTCGCGCTGGCGGACCGCGATCTCCTTGCCCGGCTCGGCGAGCGACTGCTGCGTGTCGTCGCGCACGCTCGCCTCGATCTCGTCGACGATCCGCTCGGCCTCCTCCTCGCGGCCGTGGATGAACAGCCAGCGCGGGCTCTCGGGCACGTGGCGGCGCACCAGCAGGATCCCCAGGCCCAGGATCGCGCCGGCTCCGAACGCCAGGCGCCAGCCGACGTCGCGCGGGAACAGAGACGGGTCGAGCAGGACCAGCGCGGCCAGTCCCCCGATCGCGGCGCCCACCCAGTAGCTCCCGTTGATGGCGAGGTCGACGCGGCCGCGGTTGCGCGCGGGGATCAGCTCGTCGATGGCCGAGTTGATCGCCGAGTACTCGCCGCCGATCCCCATGCCCGTGAGGAAGCGGAAGAGGAAGAAGTACCAGGGGGCGAAGGCGAAGGCCGTGGCCACCGTGGCCGCCAGGTAGATCAGCAGCGTGATCATGAACAGGCGCTTGCGCCCGAAGCGGTCCGTGAGCTGGCCGAAGATCAGGGCGCCGACGCAGGCCCCGGCCACGTAGACCGCGGCCGCGATGCCGATGTCGGCCGAGCTCAGGGCGATCCCGCTGCCGGGCTCGGTCAGGCGCGGCGCGATCGAGCCGACGATCGTCACCTCCAGCCCGTCGAGGATCCAGACGGTTCCCAGCCCGATGACCACGCGCCAGTGGAAGCGCGACCAGGGCAGCCGGTCCAGCCGCGCCGGGACCTTCGTGCGGATGGTGCGCTCCGGCGCCGCCTGCGTGCTCATGGCCGCGAGTACCCTGGTCGACGGTGCTGCGCTGCCGACTCCTCGGGCATCGCTTTCGCTTCTCCAGTGAGGGCGACACGATGCGCTGGGCCTGCCAGCGCGGGTGCGGGGCCGGTGGCTCCAAGCGCTACGGGACCGCGCGCGAGGCCGAGATGTACGCCCGGGGCTTCGACCGCGAGGACCGGGCGGACCTGGGGCGCCGCGCCCCGCTCGTCGCCGGGTTCCCCCTCCGTCTCCTGCGCGCCTGGCGCCGCCGCCGGCGCGGATGAGCGGAAGGCGCGCTGCATGGCGCGACCAGTAGGCCGCGCCCGAATTCGGGCAACCCCGCGACAAGCGGCCCCCGCGGCCTACTGCAGAACCGGTGAGCGAGCCCCGGTCCGGCCCGGCGGTCGAGACACCCGATGTCGACGGCGCCTTCCCCCGGCTGACCCCGGAGCAGATCGCCGCGCTGGAGGGCCAGGGCGAGCGCCGGCCCACGCAGGAGGGGGAGGTCCTCTTCCGCGAGGGCGACGAGCGCTACGACTTCTTCGTGGTGCTGAAGGGCCTGGTCGCGGTGGTCGACGACTACGGCGGGGAGGAGCGCCTGATCGCGGTCCACGGCGCGGGGCGCTTCCTGGGCGAGCTGGGACTGCTCACCGGGCAGGCGGCGTTCTTCACCGCGGTGGTCCGCGAGCCGGGGGAGGTGCTGGTCGTCGCGGTCGAGCGCGTGCGCCAGCTCGTGGCGCAGGACTCGGCGCTCGGGGACCTGCTGCTGCGCGCCTACCTCCAGCGCCGGGAGATGCTCGTCGGCCTCGGCGCGGGCTTCAAGATCGTGGGGTCGGCCTTCTCCCCCGACACCCGGCGGCTGCGCGAGTTCGCCGCGCGCAACCGCCTGCCCCACCGCTGGATCGACGTCGAGCGTGACGAGTCGGCCGAGGCGCTGCTGCGCCACCTGGGGGTTACGCCCGAGGAGACGCCGGTCGTCGTCTGGCACGGCGCCGTGCTGCGCAACCCCTCCAACGCCGAGCTGGCCCGCGCGATCGGCCTCCAGGCCCCCGAGAACGGAACGACCCTCTGCGACCTGGTGGTCGTGGGCGCGGGGCCGGCCGGCCTGGCGGCCTCCGTGTACGGCGCCTCGGAGGGGCTGTCCACCGTGACCCTGGAGGGAGTGGCCACGGGCGGCCAGGCGAGCACCTCCGCGCGCATCGAGAACTACCTGGGCTTCCCCTCGGGGCTGTCGGGCGGCGAGCTGGCCGAGCGCGCCACCCTCCAGGCCCAGAAGTTCGGCGCGCGCATCACGGTGCCCGCCATCGCGACCTCGCTGGTCCGGCGCGACGGCCACTACGCGATCGGGATCCAGGACGGCCCGGAGGTCCTGGCCCGCAGCGTGGTGATCGCCACCGGCGCGCAGTACCGCAAGCTCCCGGTCGCGCGCCTGGAGGAGTTCGAGGGGACGAGCGTCTACTACGCGGCGACGCACATGGAGGCCCAGTGGTGCCGCGGGGACCCGGTGGCGGTGGTGGGCGGGGGCAACTCGGCCGGACAGGCGACGGTGTTCCTGGCGCGGCACGCCTCGCGTGTCCACCTGCTGGCGCTCGAGGACGACCTCGAGCGCAACATGTCGCGCTACCTGGCCGACCGGATCGAGCGCACCCCGAACGTCGAGGTGCACCTGGAGACGCAGGTGACCGAGCTGGTCGGCGAGGGCACGCTGGAGGCGGTCGTGGTCGAGGGCCTCTCCGGCGGCGGCTCCGAGACGCTGGAGGCCCGGTCGCTGTTCGTCTTCATCGGCGCCTCGCCCCACACCGGGTGGCTGGGAGACCTGATCGACCTCGACGCCGAGGGCTTCGTGGAGACCGAGGGCAACCCGCTGCTGCTGGAGACCAACCAGCCGGGCGTGTTCGCCGCCGGTGACGTGCGGCACGGGTCGATCAAGCGCGTCGCGTCAGCCGTGGGGGAGGGCGCGATGGCCGTGCGCTTCGTGCACGAGCACCTCGACGGGCGCCACCGCGAGCCTCAGACGAACGTCTCGTCGAAGTAGCACCAGCGCCAGTTCTCCCCGGGCTGGAACGACCTGACGATCGGATGGCGCACGGTGGCCGCGTGGGCGCGAGCGTGGCGCAGGGGGGAGGAGTCGCAGCAGCCGACGTGCCCGCAGCTCAGGCACAGCCGCAGGTGCACCCAGGGCGAGCCCAGCGCCAGGCACTCCTCGCAGCCCTGCGGCGTGCGCGGCGTCACCGGCCGGATCTCGGTGACGTGCGGGCAGGGGACGGCCGGGGGAACGCTCATCGAGGCGCGACGGCGGGCCGCGGGTGGCGCCGTCCCCCGACGCGCTCCTCGCGGTCGGTCCCGACGACGTCGGCGAGCACGGTGCTCCAGCCCACTCCGTCGCGCTCGCGGTCGATCTCCTTGTCGGCCACCAGGTCCGCGCACGGGACGAGCGCCGCGATGTGCTCCTCGCGCCGGCGGCCGCGGGGCGAGGGACGGCTCCACGCCATCACGTACGCGTCCACGCCGTGCGTGTAGGAGCGCAGGAAGGTCCAGGCCTCGCCCGGCGCGCCGTCGCGGACGTCGACGTACCAGACCGCGTGGGCGCCCCGGTCGCGCACCGCCTGGGCGAGCAGGGCGCTCAGGGGGTCGTGCAGCACGACCACGTCGTCGGGGCGCACCCCGGCGCCCATGGCGGCCTCGGCGCCAGCCAGGCCCCGCGCGCACACGTCGTGGTCGGCCCCGTCCGGCCGCTGCTGCCGGCGCGACGAGCGCTTGAGCATGTCCTCGAGGCGCTGGGTGAGCCGGCGCACCGGCTCCTCCGCCGTGACCTCGAGGCGCTGGACGGCCTCGCCCAGCGCCGCGCGCAGGCGCCCGGCGGCGCGCTGGCCGCGCGGCAGGCCGGTCGCCGACCAGACCGTGCGCCCGGCCAGATCGGCGGCCGCTCGGGCCCGCGCCATCTCCTGCGCGCGGGCGTCGTGCACGCTGGCCGGGGTCCCGAAGTGCTCGATCAGCAGGCTGGTCACGGTGCACCCGCTGGGGTAGGACGCGGGCCGCCGCGGTCAAGCCGCGGGCGCGAGCTCGCCGGCCGCCTCCAGGGCGGGCGCGTAGGTGGGGTCGCGCAGCAGGGCCTGGCGGATGCCCTCGCCCAGGATCCCCGCCTCCCCGCGCGACGCCCCCAGGACGGTCCAGCGCCGCTCGTCGCCCCGGGCGTTGCGGTAGTGCGCGCGCAGCCCGCCGGGACCGCGGTCCAGCGAGAGCCAGCGCCCCGACGCCGTCTCCAGGGTCAGGCCGGCCAGACCCTGGACGCCCAGGTCGGCCGCCGGCTCCAGCGAGATCCGCACGTCGCGGGCCGGGCCCCGTGCGCTGCCGCCGAGGCGGTCGCCGCCGCCGTCCAGCGGGTGCGGCTCCCAGCCCAGCCGCGAGGCCAGCCAGCCGACCAGCAGCAGCGCCGCCACCGCGGACTGCGGGTGGTGGCGCACGGCCACGGCGCTGATCTCCGCCAGGTCCGGGCGCAGGTCGGGCGGGTCGAACGTGGCGGCCACCCGCTCGCGCCAGGGGGTGGAGCGCAGCCACGCCAGGTCCACCACGTAGGCGCGCTCCAGCGGCTCGCGCGCCCGGCGCAGCGCGTCGCGCAGGTCGGGCGCGTCCACCGAGTCCAGCAGGACCACCTGGGCCAGCCCCAGCAGCGCGCGCACCGCCTCGCCGTGTCCGTGCGGGGCCCAAACGACGGTGGGCAGGTCGGTGACCACCAGCGGGCCGACGACGGTGTCCAGGTGGGGGACCTGGTGCTCGCCCACCTGCACGACGACCGTCTCGCGCAGCACCGCGAACTCTCCCGGAGCCGGATCGAACTCGGCGGCGATGGTCGCCGCGGCGTCGATGCCGGCTCGCCCCGGCTCGACCACGCACAGGATCGTGCGCGACGCGTGGTAGCGCCCGACCTGGCGCAGGCGCTCCTCGATCTCGGCGCGGCGCGCGGCGTCCACGACGCAGATCAGGTTCAGCGCCCGCGCGGGGACGCAGGACTCGTTCTCGGCGTGGCAGCGCGCGAGCATCTCCCGCAGCGCGGCCTCGATCTGCGCGGGCGTCGTGCCCCGGGCGCTCCAGACGATGTCCTCGCGGCCGGGCATCGCTCAGATGGCGCGCCAGGAGTGCCCGTCTCCGAGAATCGCGTCGGCCTCCTTGGGCCCCTGCGAGCCCGCGGGGTACTGGGGGAGCGGGCCGGGCAGCTCGCTCCAGGCCTCGAGGATCGGGTCGCAGATGCGCCACTGAGCCTCCACCTCGTCGTCGCGGGTGAACAGGGTGGCGTCACCGCGCATCGCGTCCAGGATCAGCCGCTCGTAGGCCTCCGGCGACTGCGACAGGAACGCCGACCCGTAGAGGAACTCCATGTTCACCGGGCGCAGCCGCATGCGCGTGCCCGGGATCTTGGCCATCAGCGACAGCGACACGCCCTCGTTGGGCTGGACCGTGAGCACGAGCTGGTTGGGATGCGCGCCCACCGCGCCCTGCGGGGCGAAGGCGAGGTGGGGGACCGGCTTGAGGGTCACCGCGATCTCGGTCACCTTGCGGGCCAGGCGCTTGCCGGTGCGCAGGTAGAAGGGCACTCCCGCCCAGCGCCAGTTGTCCACCTCGACCCGCAGCGCCGCGTAGGTCTCCGTGGTCGAGTCGGGCGGCACGCCCTCCTCCTCCAGATAACCGGGCACCGGCTCGCCGCCGACGATCCCCGCCGCGTACTGCCCGCGCACCGCGAGCTCGCCCACGTCCTGCGGGGCCGGCGGCGCGATCGCCCGCAGCACCTTGACCTTCTCGTCGCGCACCCGGTCGGCGCCGAAGTCGACCGGCGGCTCCATGGCCACGTGGCACAGCAGCTGGAGCATGTGGTTCTGGACCAGGTCGCGCAGCGCGCCCGTGGCGTCGTAGAAGGAGGCGCGCGAGCCCACGCCGATGTCCTCCGCGGCGGTGATCTGCACGTGCTCGATGTAGTTGCGGTTCCACGCGGGCTCGAACATCGTGTTCGCGAACCGCAGCGCCATCAGGTTCTGGACCGTCTCCTTTCCCAGGTAGTGGTCGATGCGGAACACCTGGGGTTCGGCGAAGACGGACAGGACCTGGCGGTTGAGCGCCCGGGCCTCGCGCAGGTTGGTGCCGAACGGCTTCTCGATCACCACGCGCACCTCGGCGCCCTCGACCCGGTTGAGCCCGTGCTCGCCCAGCTGCTCGACGATCGTCCCGAAGAACTGCGGCGCGGTGGAGAGGTAGAGACAGCGGTTCATCCGCCGCCCGGCCCACTCGTCGAACTCCTCGGCCACCTCGCGCAGCGCCTCGTAGACGCCGGGCTCGTCGAAGCTGCCCGAGACGTAGCGCCCCTGGGCCAGCAGCTGCTCGAGCACCTGCTCGTCGGGGGCGCGGCGCGAGTACCGGCGCACCGCGCGGGCCGCCAGGTCGCGGTAGCCCTCGTCGGACATCGCGCTGCGCGCGATCCCCAGGAAGGCGAAGCGCTCGGGCAGCGCGCCCTCGTGCGCGAGGTTGTAGATGGCCGGCAGCAGCTTGCGCTGGGCCAGGTCCCCGGTGGCCCCGAAGATGACCAGCGTCGTGGGGTGGACCGGGAGCCGCTCCAGGCCCTCCACCAGTGGGTTCTCGACCGCCGGCGCCTGGGCGGTCGTCGCCGTCACGCGGCTTCCGCGTAGGCGTCCACGATCGCGTCGACCTTGTCCACCAGGCGCTGCTCGGCCGCGGTGAAGCCGGCGTGGTGGAGGTTCGCGATCGTCACCCGCACGTGGTTGAACTGCTCGATGCACAGGTCCGGCCGGCGCTCGAAGTCGACGGCCCCGCGGGCGATGCGCTCCACGAAGCCCAGCGCCTCGTCGAAGTCCTTGAAGGTCAGCTCGCGCACCAGCGAGTCGCCCGCTCGCCGCCAGGGCGCGATCACTGCGGCTCCACCAGCCCGTAGTCGCCGTCGTGGCGCAGGTACAGCACCTTCCCCCGGCCGTCGCCGGCGTCCTGGAAGTACAGGAAGCGGTGGTTGAGGAAGTCCATCTCCGCGCGCGCCTGGTCCAGGGTCAGCGGGCCCGAGTAGCGGCTGGGCTCGGGGACCACGACGTCGTTCTCGTCGGCCAGCGCGCTGCCGGGGGGATGGAGCAGGCCGATGGCGCCGTCGTCGCGGCGGTGGACCACGACGTCCTCGCCGGTGAACACGTGCTTGAACAGGTGGAACTCCTCGTCGAGGTCGAGCATGTCGGCGATGGCGGTCAGCGTGGACTCCGGCTGCCCGGCGTACGTGCGCCGGTGGACGATCTCGCGCTCCTCGGGGGGCTTGAGGCGCACCTGGGGCAGGCGCTCACGGTCGCGCGCGAGGTCCTCCAGCGCCGCGCGGATGACGCGCGGCTCGTTGCGCAGCGCCACGTCCGCGTCCACCGTGCGGCGCAGCTGCCGGCGCAGGCGCTCGGCCGCCGCGTCGGCGGCCTCCACCGGCGTGCGCCCGCCGGCGTGGGCGGCCAGCAGGCGACCGTCGAAGAGCACGCTGGCGTCGGCCAGGTAGCGCGCGAACTTGGTGTGGGCGGCCGCGTGACGCAGCGTCAGCCGGGCCGCCACCGGCGGGTCGTCCGTGTAGCGCTCCAGAGCGTCCAGCCGCGCGCGCGCCGCCTCCACCTCGTCGGGGGCGATGTCCTCGCTGGCGGTGACTTGCGCTTGGATCGCGGACCTCCTCGAAGAGGGGGCCGTCCGCGCCGCACCGGGGAGGAGACTCGACGCGCGCGGACGGCCCGTGGGCTACCCCAGTGACCGCCGTGGTAGGTCGGGGTCACCGATGTTCAAGCCGCCACGACGTCGCGCAGCCTGTCCAGCGCCCGCTCCTCGATCTGGCGCACGCGCTCGGCGCTGACCCCCATCGTGGCGGCGAGCTCGCGCAGGGTGTGCTCGTCACCGTCGAGGCCGAACCGCGCGCGCAGGATCTCCTGCTCGCGCTCGTTGAGCTGGTCCAGGAGGTCCGGCACCTGCTGCGCGCCCAGGCGCAGGGGCAGGCGCTCGTACTCGTCCTCGGCGTTCGGGTCCGCGACCATCTCGCCGAAGGTGCGCCGGTCACCGTCCTCGGCGACCCGCTCCTCCAGGCCCCGGGGCCGCTGCTGGGCGACCATCAGGTTCTCGATCTGCACGCGTCCGAGCCCCGTCGCCGCACACAGGTCGTCCATCGCCGGCTCGGCGCCGTGCTCCTGGAGGTGAGTGCGGTGGGCCTGCTTGACCCGAGCCAGCTGGCGCACCGCGCGGTCGGAGAGCACCACGGCTCCCGTCAACTCGGACACCAGTTGCTGCATGGCCTGGCGCACCCACCACGAGGCGTAGCCCCAGAACGGGGTCTCGAGCTCGGGGTCGAAGCGCTCCAGCGCGCGCAGGACACCCATCACCCCGGCCTGCACGAGCTCGGTCTCGTTGACAACCGACGTGCGCCCGTAGGCGCGCGCCACCTTGCGTATCAGCGGCTGCAGCGCCGTCACGAGGCGCTCGCGCGCCGCCTCGTCCGACTGCGCCGCGACCGCCAGGTCCATGCGCCACGCGTCCGCCAGCACCGGCTCGTGGACGAACCGTGCACCGCTCTCCCGGGAATGCACTCCAAGCGCCATCTCGTCCTCCATCACAGGAGTTATCCGGATGACGGTCCATCCCGGGGCGCTCAGGGCCCGCGGACGACGTTCCCGTCTGGGAGTGATGGACTCGAGCCCGGGTGGGGGCGCTCTCACCCTGTCGATTTACAAGTACCCGATGTATTGGACCTCATGCAAGGAACTTGTCGCCGGTGAGCTCGGCCAGCTCGGCGCTCTGCGCCTGGAGGTCCGCCACCGCGTAGTGGCCCTCGCGCAGGGTGCCCGGCGCCACCACCAGGCTGCGCCCCAGCGTCTCGGTCCCGCGCGGGCCGCCGCACACGACGAGCCGGGCCCGGTGGGTGCCGATCAGCTCGGCCAGCACCTCGCTGCCGGGAGTCCCGAGGCCCTTGTGGGCCGGGTGCGACGACAGCAGTAGGACCAGCTGGTGCTCGTCGAACTCGTGGACGATCTTGAGCCGGTACTCGGCCTCCCAGCCGGGATAGCGCAGCCGTTCGGACTCGTCGCGGACGGCGCCGGGCTCGTCCACCACCTCGCCGCCCAGGCCCGCGAACACCACGTGTCCTCCGGGCGCCAGCGCGGCGGTGCCGTGGACGCCGTGCAGCTGCGGGAAGACCACCTCCAGGTTGTGGGCCTCGCGCAGGTAGCCCTCCACGGGCGCGTCCCCGGGACCGGGCACCCAGAAGGCGGGCACGCCGGCCTCGCCGAGCGCGCGGAAGAGCGCGCGGGACGCCTGCTGGTCCCCGGTGACGCCCAGGTCGCCCACCAGGGCGACGGCATCGGGCTCGGTCTCGCGCAGGGCGGCGGTCAGCCGCTGCGCGGCAGTCTCGTCGCCGCCGGGGTCGGCGATGCACAGGATCCTCGTGACTCTGCTGTCGGACATGTCGTCTAAGCCTCCATTCGGAGCCCGGAGATCGGGCGGTCGAGTACGTAGAGCTCGGCGGTCAGGTCGGGGTCGGAGAGGCTGTCGCACAGGAAGCCGACGACGTGGCGACCGGTCAGCTCCTCCACGGCTTGCACCAGCTCGTCGCGCACGGCGTGCTCCATCTGCCGCCGCAGCCGCACGATGGTGTCGTCGGCGCCGATGCGGCTCAGGCTCCGCTCGCCCCGCGTCATCGAGTCCTCCAGGAGCAGGACCACCAGGTTGGCGTGGCAGAAGGCCTGCGCCCGGGTGGGCCCCCGGCCCAGCCGGTGACTGTGCACGTGCACCACGGCGTTGGCGATCGCGCAGTTCAGCGGGCCTCCTGCGAGGCGCTCGGTCGGCCGTCCGGCCCTCATCGGCGCCTCTAGTAGGTCGCCGCCGGAGCGCGTCGAGGGCCGTTCGGGGGCTTCTTGTCTCTCCCAGCGCCCGGCCTACCTCGATGCCCGACCGTCATCGACGCAGGGTGCCCCGGCGCCAGAGAGGAGCTAGGACATGGCGAAGGCAGTAGGCATCGACCTGGGCACGACGAACTCGGTCGTGGCCGCGACCATGGAGGGCGGCCAGGCGGAGGTCATTCCCAACGCCGAGGGCGGCCGCGTGACGCCGTCCGTGGTGGCCTTCACCGAGGACGGGCAGCGGCTCGTCGGGCAGGTGGCCAAGCGCCAGGCCATCCTCAATCCCGAGGCCACCGTGTACTCGGTCAAGCGCTTCATCGGCCGCAAGTGGGGCGAGGTCGACGAGGAGGCCAAGATCGTCTCCTACAAGGTGGTCAAGGGCGAGAGCGACGCTGTGCGCATCGAGGTGCGCGGCAAGCAGTACTCCCCCGAGGAGATCTCCGCGATCATCCTGCGCAAGCTGGCCGAGGACGCCGGCAAGAGCCTGGGCGAGCGGGTCACCGAGGCCGTCATCACCGTCCCCGCGTACTTCAACGACGCCCAGCGCCAGGCCACCAAGGACGCCGGCAAGATCGCGGGCCTCGAGGTCCTGCGCATCATCAACGAGCCCACCGCGGCGGCCCTGGCCTACGGCCTGGACAAGAAGGGCCAGGAGACCGTGCTGGTCTTCGACCTGGGCGGCGGCACCTTCGACGTCTCGATCCTCGACGTGGGGGACGGCGTGGTCGAGGTCCGCTCGTCCAACGGCGACGGCCACCTGGGCGGCGACGACTTCGACCGGCGGATCGTGGACTGGATGGCGGAGGAGTTCCGCAAGGACCAGGGGATCGACCTGCGGTCGGACCCGCAGGCGCTGCAGCGGCTGTCCGAGGCCGCCGAGCGCGCCAAGATCGAGCTCTCCACGACCACCACGACGCAGGTCAACCTTCCGTTCATCACGGCGGACGCGTCCGGTCCCAAGCACCTCAACCTCTCCCTCAGCCGCGCGCAGTTCGAGCAGCTCACGCAGGACCTGATCGAGCGCACGCGCGGTCCGGTGGAGGCGGCGCTGTCGGACGCCAAGCTGACCGCCGACGACATCGACGAGGTCATCCTCGTGGGCGGCTCCACGCGCATCCCCGCGGTGCAGGAGCTGGTGCGCCGGCTCACCGGCGGCAAGGACCCGAACATGACGGTCAACCCCGACGAGGTCGTCGCCATCGGCGCCGCCCTGCAGGCGGGCGTGCTCAAGGGCGAGGTCGAGGACGTCGTGCTGCTCGACGTGACCCCGCTGTCGCTGGGCCTGGAGACCCTGGGCGGCGTCAACACCAAGGTGATCGAGCGCAACACGACGATCCCCGCGCGCCGGACCGAGACGTTCTCCACGGCGGAGGACAACCAGGAGGCGGTGGACGTGGTCGTCCTTCAGGGCGAGCGCGAGATGGCGTCCGACAACCGGCCGCTGGCCCACTTCCGCCTGGAGGGCATCAGGCCGGCCCCGCGCGGCCAGCCGCAGGTCGAGGTGACCTTCGACATCGACGCCAACGGCATCGTCAACGTGTCCGCGCGCGACAAGGAGACCGGGGCCGAGCAGAAGGTGACGATCTCCGAGAGCACCAACCTGGAGCAGGGCGACATCGACCGCATGGTCCGCGAGGCCGAGGAGCACGCCGGCGAGGACAAGCGCCGCCGCGAGGAGATCGACGCGCGCAACGAGCTGGACTCCCTCGCCTACCGGGCCGAGCAGCTGGTCGACGAGCTGTCCGATCGCCTGCCGGTGAACGAGAAGGCGCGCGCGGAGCAGCTGGTGGCCGACGCGCGCGGGGCCATCGAGGAGCAGGCCGGGCTGGACCGGGTCCGCCCGCTGATCTCCGACCTCCAGCAGGTCGTGCAGAGCCTGCCCGCCAGCGCCTCCGCGGCGGCGCACGCCGGCAACGGCAACGGCAGCGAGCGGGCGGCGGCCGAGGCCGACGACGACGAGGTGGTCGATGCCGAGTTCACCCGAGAGTGAGGCGGCCGCTCCGGCCCAGGAGGCGCCCGCCGCACAGGCGCCTCCGGCGCCGCCGGAGGACCAGGCCGGCGAGCTGGCCCGGATGGAGGACCGCTACAAGCGGGCCCTCGCTGACCTCGACAACTACCGCAAGCGCTCGGCGCGCGAGGCGGACCGGCGCGTGGAGGAGGGCCGCGAGGCCGTCATGCGCGACTGGCTGGAGGCCGTGGACAGCGTCGAGCGGGCGCTGCGCATGGAGCCCACCAATCCCCTGTTCGAGGGGCTGCGCGCGGTCCTGGAGCAGATGGAGGCGATCCTGGCCCGCCACGGCGTGGAGCGCGTCGGCGAGGTGGGAGAGCCGTTCGATCCCGAGCGCCACGAGGCGATCGGGGTTCAGCCCAGCCACGAGGTGCCCGACGGGACCGTGCTCGAGATCGCCCGCTCCGGCTTCCGGGCCGGCGACCGCGTGCTGCGCCCGGCCGAGGTCGTCGTCTCGCGCCGGGAAGAGCCCGCGCGCTGATGGCCGTCGGCTTCCAGGACTACTACGACACCCTGGGGGTCGCGCGCGACGCGAGCGAGAAGGACATCCGCGCCGCGTACCGCAAGCTGGCGCGCCAGTACCACCCGGACGTGAACAAGGACCCCGGCGCCGAGGACCGCTTCAAGGAGGTCTCCGAGGCCTACGAGGTGCTGCGCGACGCCGAGAAGCGCGAGCGCTACGACCGCCTGGGGGCGAACTGGAAGGCGGGCCAGGACGTTTCCGGGGCCGAGGGGTTCAGCGGCTTCG
>JAWVFR010000062.1:0-16323 GCA_033855845.1 Solirubrobacteraceae bacterium | reverse complement strand
TCTCGCCCAGGAGCGCGTCACGGAAGACGCGCTCCTCGTCGGCCACCAGCGGGCCGCGGGCGTGATCGGCCGCCAGCAGGATCCGGCGCTTGACCTCGAGCAGGGCGGGCAGCGGCTGCGCGGCGATCGTGGCGCCGAGGGCGAGGCCGCGCTGCACCAGCTCGTCGTCGGGCACCACCTCGCACACGAGGCCGTGGCGCAGCGCCTCTCCGGCGCCCATCAGGCGACCGGTGAGGCAGAGGTCGCGCGCCACCGGCTCGGGCAGCCCGGACAGCGCGGCGGCGTAGGACGGCGGGATGCCGCGCGGCAGCTCGGGGAACCCGAAGGTCGCCGCCAGGCCCGCGACGCGCACGTCGCAGTGCAGCGCCAGCACGAAGCCGCCCGCGATCGCCGGCCCGTTCACCGCCGCCACCGCCGGCTTGGGGAACCGCGCCACGGCGCCGAAGGCCGCCACGCTGGTGTCGACCAGCCGCTGCTTGTGTGCGCGATCGCCGCCGAACTGCGTCACGTCCATCCCGGCGCAGAACGCGGTTCCCGCTCCGGTCAGCACCGCGCAGGCCACGCCGTCGTCGGCCGCCAGGGCGCCGAACGCCTCGGCCAGCTCCACCCGCAGCTCGATGGACAGCGCGTTGCGCTTCTCGGGGCGGCGCAGCGTGACCAGCGCCACCGCGGCGTCCACGTCCACGGTCAGCAGGTCGCCCACGGGCTCGCTCAGCGAGTCTGTGCCAGCTCGGCCTTGAGGCGCTCGATGACCTCGACCGGCTCGGGGTCCACGCCGCGCAGGACCGCGATGTACAGCGACACCAGGTCCCCCAGCAGGACCAGCGAGATGACGCGCTCGGTCGACGTCTCTCCGCGGGTCTCCACCACGCGCACGACGGTGGCCGCGGGCTCGATCAGCTCGCAGGTCAGCGCGATGCGCTGGCGCGCGCGCGGATGCAGGTAGGCGTCGTCGAGGAACACCGCCGAGAAGGGCACGGCCTCCTGCGGCCGCGACCAGCCGACGATCTCGTTGTGGTCCAGCTCGGGAAGCTCGTGCGCGAACGCGTGCATCTTGGCGTTCTCGTTGATCTGCGTCTTCCAGCGGTAGGCCACCGGGGCGGTGATGCCGGACCCGGCCACCAGGGGCACGGTGTCGGCCAGGTCCCGGGCCAGCGATTTCGCCAGCGAGTCGTCGGCTCCGTCGGGTCCCCACTCGGCGACCAGGGCCTCGGCGTGGGCGGCGGCGACGTCGACCTCGGAGCGCACGCTGGGCGCGGCGCCGCACAGCGCCGCCACCTCGAGCGCCGCGACCGTCATGTAGGCGACGGCCGCCCGCGGCTGGTAACCGCCGGCCACGGGGATGATCGGCACGCCGTCGGCCCGGGCCAGCTCCGCCAGGCGCCCGCCGGTGGTGGCCACCACGAGCGGGGCGCCCAGCGCGCCGGCCGCCTCGTAACAGGCCAGGGTCTCCTCGGTGTCGCCCGAGTAGGAGCTGCACAGGACCGCGGTGTCCGGGGTGGCCCACGCGGGCAGCTCGTAGGAGCGGGTGACGCCGATCGGCCGCGAGGCGCGGTCCCCGAGCGCGGCCTTGGCCAGCAGCCCCCCGATCGCGGAGCCGCCCATGCCGGCCACGATGAGCCCGCCGGCGGCGTCGAAGGGCTGGATCTGAGCCGACTCCACCTTCCACGCCGCGTCGCGCAGCTGCTCGGGGAGGCCGATCACGTCGGCGAGCTGGGAGGACGCGTCCACGGCGGCCACGGCCGGCACGTCCAGGCCGGTGCCCGCGCCCGGCATCAGAACGAGATCGCGCCGTCGGGAAGGCTCACGCCCGGGAAGATACGCGCCCCGGCGCCGATCACGTTGTCCGCCCCGATCGTCACGCCCTCCCCCAGGACGGCCCCGCCCTCCACGCGCGTACGGTCCCCGATCCGCACGCCCGAGCCGACGATGCAGTACGACAGCCGGCAATCCGCGCCGATCTCCGCGCCGCGCAGGACCACGGCCTGCTCGACCTCGGTGCGCGCGCCCACCGCGACGTCCGCCGCGAGCACCGACAGCGCGCCGATGCGCGCGCCCTCGCCGATGCGGCAGCCCGACTCCACCAGCGCGGGCGGGACGACGCGGCCCTCCGATTGCACGCCGTCGGCCACGGCGGTGAACGAGGCGCCGAGACGCTCCCCGGCGGCCGTCTGCACGTTGCGCTCGAGGATGTCGAATGTGGCCTGGAGGTAGCGCTGCGGCGTTCCGATGTCCAGCCAGTAGCCGGTTCCCGCGTAGCCGTAGAGGCCGTTCCCGACCAGGCGGGGGAAGACCTCGCGCTCGATCGAGCAGGGCTGGTCGGGCGGGATGAGCGAGAGCACCTCGCGCTCCAGGACGTAGGCCCCGGCGCTGATCAGGTTGGTGTCGATCTGGTCCGGGCTGGGCTTCTCCAGGAACTCGCGCACCGCGCCGTCAGGCTCCAGGCGCACGAGGCCGTAGGCGCTGGGGTCCTCGACGCCGATCAGCGCCAGCGTGCAGCGCGCCCCCTTCTCCTCGTGCTGGGTGATCTGGGCCGAGAGATCGAGATCGGTCAGCACGTCGCCGTTGAGCATCAGGAAGCGCTCGTCCAGCAGCTCCTCCGCGTACTTGACCGCGCCGCCGGTGCCCAGCGGGCGCGGCTCCTCTACGTAGCGCAGACGCATGCCGAAGGCCTTGCCGTCGCCCAGGACGTTGTGCACGCCGGACGCCAGAAAGCCGCAAGACATGACCACGTCGTCCACGCCGTGCCCGCGCAGCCACTCCAGCATGTAGGCGATGAACGGCCGGTCGACCAGCGGGACGACCGGCTTGGGAACGGTCGAGGTGAGCGGCCGCAGCCGCGTCCCCTCCCCTCCGACCAGGATCACCGCCTGCATCTAGCGCCGCCCCACGCCCTCGTAGGTGAGGCCCGCGTCGCGGACCGCCGCGGGCTCCAGCGCGTTGCGCCCGTCCAGGATCAGGTCGCCCTGCATCGCCTCGCGCACCGCGATCCAGTCCAGCTCGCGGAACTCGGGCCACTCGGTCACCAGCACGACGGCGTCGGCCCCGCCGACCGCGTCCAGGGCGGAGTCGGCGAACTCCACGCCGGGCATGCGGTCCCGGGCCTGCTCCTCGGCCACGGGGTCGTACGCCGTGACCCGCGCGCCCTCCGCCTGCAGCCGGGCGGCCAGGACCAGCGAGGAGGCCTCGCGCATGTCGTCGGTGTGCGGCTTGAAGGCGAGCCCCAGCAGCGTCACCCGCCGCCCCACCAGATCGCCCAGGTGCTTTTGGAGCTTGGCCACGAGGCGGCGCTTCTGCAGCTCGTTGACCTCGATGACCGCGCCCAGCAGCTGGAAGTGGTAGCCGGTGTTGCCGGCCAGTTGCTTTAAAGCTGATACGTCCTTGGGGAAACAACTTCCCCCATACCCAAGCCCCGCGTGCAGGAAGCTGGGGCTGATGCGGGCATCCAGGCCCATGCCGCGCGCGACCTCGGTCACGTCGGACCCCGTCTCCTCGCAGACGTTGGCGATCTCGTTGATGAAGGAGATCTTGGTGGCCAGGAAGGCGTTGGAGGCGAGCTTGACCATCTCGGCGCTCGCGATGTCGGTGCGCACCACGGGAGCGCCCGTCGGGGCGTACAGCTCGACCACGGCGTCGCCGGCCCACCCGCCGTCGTCGCCGACCACCACGCGGTCGGGGTGGCGGAAGTCCTCCAGCGCCGAGCCCTCGCGCAGGAACTCCGGGCAGGAGACGTAGGAGTACCCGGCGCGGCCGCGCTCCTCCAGCAGCCGCGCGATGGCGACGCCGGTCCCGCAGGGCACGGTCGACTTCATCACCAGCGCGCGCTCGTCGGACTCCGGCAGCGCGTCGATCACGGCGCGGACGGCCGACAGGTCCGCGTCGCCGGAGTACGTGCTGGGCGTGCCGACGGCCACGAACAGCAGTCGCGCGCGCTCCACCGCGGGCCCCAGCTCGGTGGAGAAGTGCAGCCGGTCGGAGACCGAGCGCACCAGCTCCTGGAGGCCGGGCTCGTAGATCGGCACGTCGCCCGCCTGCAGACGCGCCACCTTGTCCGCGTCGACGTCGACGCAGAACACCTCGGACCCGAGCTCCGCGAACCCCGCCGCGGTGACGAGGCCCACGTAGCCGGTGCCGATGACCGCGATGGGCTCCCGGGCTGGCATGAGGGCGGGGAAGGCTACCTAGGCGCCGATGCGCTGCAGAGAGCGCGCGATCGCGACCAGCTGGCGGTTGGTGAGAGAGAGCAGCAGCGTGTTGGAGACCCAGTACGACGCGCGGGCGGTCTTGACCGCGACCAGCCGCAGCCGGTTGCCGTCGCCGTACAGCAGCAGGGTGCGCCCGCCGCTCAGCTTCTGCGTCTCGGACGGGTTCTCCAGGATCGGCGGGTCCTTCCACGTCGTGCCCTGGATCCCGTAGTACGCGCCCAGCTCGCCGGTGCGCGCGACGATGCGGTAGGCCTGGTAGCGCTTGCGGTCCGGGCCCTCGATCACGTAGGTCCGCGGCACGTCCACGTACACCGCGCCCGCCTCGCGCAGGCGCGGGAACAGCACCGGGAACTTCACGCCCGGCGCGGCGCTGATCGCCTGGTCCTCGCCGGGTCGCTTGGCCTCCTCCAGCCCCAGCGCGGACAGGTTGGCCGGCTGGGGGCGCCGGCGGCGCTGCGTGGGCAGTGTCGGGGCCGAGCGGTTGCGCCCGCGCGGGCCCGCGGAGGCGTCGACGTTGAGGAACTCGTTCACGGTCTGCCGGATCTGCTTGGGCGAGGCCGTGACGTAGGAGGGCCCGATGTCGGCGCGGAAGCGCACCTCCATGATCGGGTTGCCGATCGAGAAGGCCACCACCTTGAGCAGCCGCAGCACGTCGGTGGTCCCCGCGATGTCGGTCTCGGTGTAGCGGCCGAACAGCCGCAGGAACTCCTCGCGGTCCGACAGGACCGACTGGACACCCACCTGGTTGCGGGCCTGGCGGATGAAGTCCTGCTGGCGCGCTCCGCGCACCAGGTCGGTGTCCTCGTGGCGGAAGCGGACGTAGTCCAGCGCCTTGTCGCCGCACATCTTCTGGTAGCCGGGCTTGACGTCGATCGTGGCGTAGGCGACCGCGTTGTCGTTGAAGTAGCGGCGATCGATGTCCGTGTACAGGCACCCGACCCGGTTCACCAGCGCCTTGAAGCCCTTGAAGTTGGTGTTCACGACGTGGTTGATCCTGATCCCCGGCAGGTTGGCCTGGATGGTCTTGACCGTGAGCCGGGTGCCGCCCTGCGGGAAGGCGGCGTTGATCTTCGCCGTGCCGTGGCCGGGGATCTTGGCCTTGAGGTCGCGCGGGATCGACAGCAGGGCGGTGGCCTTCTTGGTCGGGTCCAGGCGGACGAGGATCATCGTGTCCGAGTTGCCCTTCAGCCCGCGCTTGCGGTCGATCTTGCGCACGTCGGAGCCCATCAGCAGCACGGTCTGGGGGCCGCGCTCGGCCGGGGTGAGCTCGGGGATCTTCAGGGCGGGGTGCTTGGCGTCGGGGTGCAGCGCCTTGGCCAGGTTGTTGACCTCCAGAAGCCCGGCCGTGGCGGTGGTCCCCGCCACCATCACCACGATCAGCATGCCGCTCAGCGCGAAGCGCTTGCCCATGCCGCGGCCCAGGCGGGGCGGAGCGTCGGGGTCCTTCATCCCGTCTCCCCCTCCACCGCGCGCAGGCCGGCGCCCCGCTCCAGCGAGGCCGGCAGGCTGCGGACGAAGACGGCGAGCGCCTCGCGGTAGCGCCCCAGCGAGGACAGCGAGACCCATTCCTCGGGACCGTGGTGGCCGGCGCCCACCGGCCCGAACTCCACGGCCGGGATCCCGACCTCCAGGAAGGACACCGCGTCCGACGCGCCGTCGCGGCCCACGCTGAGGACCTCGCCCTGCACCGCGGTGCCGACCGCCTCGCGCAGCGCGCCGACGTGGGGATCGGTCCGCGAGACGATCGCGGGCGGGCGGATGAAGGTCTTGAGCACCTCGACCCCCAGCGCGCGGACCTGGGCCAGGATGTCGCCGGGGTCCTGGCCGGGCAGGTAGCGCACGTCGACGTCCACGAAGCAGGTGTCGGGCACCTTGTTGAGCGCGTCGCCGCCCAGGATCCGCCCCAGGTTGATGGAGGGGCGGTCGAAGAGGTCGGAGGACTCGCGCGAGAACGGCAGCGACTCGATGGCCCGGAAGACGTCCACCGCCTTGAGCACGGCGTTGTCGCCCAGCCAGGGGGTGGAGCCGTGGGCGGCCCTGCCGTCCACGCGGATGCGGAAGGCCAGCACCCCCTTGGCCTGGACGCCGATGTGCAGGTCGGTCGGCTCGCCGGTGATGGCGAAGTCGGCGCGCAGCCCCTCGCGGACCAGGGCGTCGGTGGAGCGGTCGTCCATCTCGTCCGACTCCTCGTCGGGCGCGCACACGAACAGGACGCGCACGCCGTCCTGTTCGGCCGCGTCGCGCAGGGCGCACATCATGGCCGCCAGCGCGCCCTTCATGTCGTAGGCGCCGCGCCCGATCAGCCGGTCGCCCTCGATCAGGGGCTCGAACTGCTCGGGCCGCCCCGGGACCACGTCGAGATGACCGTGGAAGATCACGGTCGGGGCGCCGGACGCCTCGTCTGCGCCGGCATGGGCGGTGATCACCGGCAGGCCCCCGTGCTCGCGGTCGCTCACGTCGATGTCGCGCGACCCCAGCCATCCCTTCACGAATCCCGCTGCCGCGCGGAGCCCGTCGTCGGTCGAGGTGTCGTAGGTGATCAGCCGCTCCGCTAGGAGCCGCTCGTCCATGGCGGCACAGGGTAGTGAAGCGGCGGGATAGGCTCCGGGCGTGCCTTCCCGCATCGTCCTGTTCGGCGCCACCGGCTACACCGGGACGCTCACCGCCGAGGCGCTGGTTGCGCGCGGCGAGCAGCCGGTCCTGGCCGCGCGCAGCGCCGCCAAGCTCGACGCGCTGGCCGCGCAGCTGGGCGGGGGCCTGGAGACGGCGGAGGCCGACGTGTCGCGCCCGGAGACGGTGCGGGCGCTGGTGGAGCGCGGAGACGTGCTGGTCAGCACCGTCGGCCCGTTCGCGCGCTGGGGCGCTCCGGCCGTCGAGGCCGCGGTGGCGAGCGGCGCCCACTACCTGGACTCCACCGGCGAGCCGCCCTTCATCCGCGACGTCTTCGAGCGCTACGGCGCCGGCGCGGAGGCTGCCGGCTGCGGACTGGTGACCGCATTCGGCTACGACTGGGTGCCCGGGAACCTGGCCGGCGCGCTGGCCCTGCGCGACGCCGGCCCGCAGGCCACGCGCGTGGACATCGGGTACTTCAACACCGGCAAGGCCGGCGCCGGCGACATGAGCGGCGGGACGCGCGCCTCGGCCGCGGGCGCCGTCGCCGCGCCGTCCTACGGCTGGCGCGACGGGCGCATCGTCACCGAGCGCGGGGCCAAGCGGCTGCGCTCGTTCTCCGTCCGCGGCAAGGATCGCCCGGCCATCTCGGTCGGGTCCTCCGAGCACTTCGCCCTCCCCCGCCTGGCGCCCGACCTGCGCGAGGTCAACGCGTACCTGGGCTGGTTCGGCCCCGCCTCGCGGCCCATGCAGGCGCTGTCGCTCGTGGCCTCGGCGCCGGGCGTGGGACAGGCGATGGGGGCGGTCGCCGGGAAGCTGGTCAAGGGCTCGACCGGTGGCCCGGACGCGTCGCAGCGCGCGCGGACCGGCGCCCACGTGCAGGCCATCGCCTACGGCGCCGGGGGCGACGAGCTGGCGCACGTCACCCTCGAGGGCCCCAACGGCTACACGCTGACCGGCGCGTTCCTGGCCTGGGGCGCGTCCCAGGCCGCCGCGGGCGCGCTGCAGGGCACCGGCGCCCTCGGCCCCGTGGACGCCTTCGGCCTCGACGCGCTGCAGGCGGGCTGCGCCGAGGCCGGGCTCAAGCGAGCCTGAGCCTCACAGGACCTGGATGCGCGGCGTCCCGGACGCCACGCGAAAGCGCGCGAGCGTGCGTCCCTGGGTGGAGCGGACGGGCGCGGCCTGGACGGCGACGTAGCGGACCAGCAGCTCGCGGTCACGGGCCTCGACCACGCCGTACCCGCGGCTGCGCTGCTCGTCGTACTTGATGTGCGGGTTGACCGTCCGCACGTTCTGCGTGACCGCGTAGGCCTCCTCCGGCGTGATCGCGTTGCGTGCCCCCTCGTCGCCGCTCACGGTCTCGGGGATCCCCAGCGAGGTCACCGACCCGGTCACGAACTCCGTGGCCACGGCGTCCGCGCCGCGGCCGCTGGGCGTCACCTCGCCGGCGAAGAACGTGTGGATGTCGCCGGTCACGTAGGCCACGTCGGCGATGCCCTTCTGGCGCAGGTGCTCGCCCAGCTCGCGGCGCTCGGCGCCGTAGCCGTCCCAGTCGTCCTTGAGGAAGGGCGTGTTGGGGGCGGTGTCCAGGGACATCATCATCAGCGGGTTGGCGATCAGCTTCCAGCGCGCCTGGGAGGCCTGCAGCGAGCGCTTGAACCATGCCTTCTGCTCCGCGCCCAGGAGCGTGCGGCCGGGCGCGTCGGCCTCGGGGCAGGGCACGGCCGCGCGATCGCCGCACGGCTGGTCGTCGCGGTACTGGCGCTCGTCGAGAAGGAAGAGCTCCGCGTTGCGGCCCAGGCGCAGGTTCCGGTACAGGCGGGTGCCCGTCCCCATGAAGTCCTCGGGCTGGTACTCCGCGAAGGCGCGGTAGCCGTTGGCCCGGCGCTGGCCGAAGGGCACACGCACCTGGCTCGTCGCCTCCCCGGGCAGGTTCGCGGTGTAGTTGTCCTCCACCTCGTGGTCGTCCCACATCGCGTACAGAGCGTGGGTGGCGTGCATGGCGCGCAGGTCGGCATCGGACTTGTACTGGCGGTACTTGGACCGGTACTCGTCCAGCGTCTGGACCTCGCCGTCGTGGTTGGCCCCCAGCGTGTCGCGGCGCGGTCCCGCGTAGAAGTTGCGCTCGTATATGTAGTCCCCCAGGCACACGACGAAGTCTAGGTCGGGCTCGGCGGCCAGCGCGCGGTGCGCGCCGAAGTACCCGGCCTGCCAGTCCTGACAGGAGAAGAAGCCGATCCGCACGGGCGCGCGCGAGTCCGGCGGCACCAGCGTGCGGAAGCGCCCCACCTCGCTGTGCGAGCCGCGCGTGGCGAAGCGGTAGAAGTACTCCTGGCCCGGCGCCAGGATGCGGCGGCCCTCCACGCGGACCTTCACGGTCCCATCGGCCCCGCCCCGGGCCACCACGTCACGGCGCAGGACGGTGCGGCGGAAACCCCGATCGTGAGCCACCTCCAGCCGCAGGCGCCGGTCGCCCGCGCCCGCGCCGCTCAGCCGGGTCCACAGCACGATCCCCAGCGGCTTGGGCGCGCCCGCGGCGATGCCCTCGGCGAACGCGCCACCCGAGGCCAGGGGAACGGCGAGGGCCCGGCGGTTGCGGCGCGCCCAGCCGTCGACCGGGACTCCTCCCAGCAGGAGCGCGCCCGCCGCTCCCGCCTTGAGGAAGTCGCGGCGGTCGAGGGGCACTAGTCGTCGAGCTCGCCGGCGAACAAAGCGAAGTACGCGCCCTGGGGGTCGCGGGCCACGGCGAAGCGTCCCGCGGGGACCGCGGTGGGCGGGACGACCACCTCGCCGCCCAGCTCCCGGATCCGCGCCGCGGCGCCGTCGAGGTCGTCGACCGCGAAGTACACGAGCCAGTGCGACGGCGCGGGCGAGCCCGGCGGGAGGTCCATCACGCCGCCGTTGGACCGGTCGCCGTTGTGGATGCTCCAGTACAGCGGCTGGGACGAGATCTCCTCGAAGCGCCAGCCGAACAGCCCCTCGTAGAAGGCGCGCGCGGCGTCGCGGTCGGAGGCGTTGAGCTGGTTGAAGGTCAGGGCCCCGTCCACGTTGACCAGCTGCGCGCCGATGTGGTCGCGCGGCTCCCAGACCGAGAAGAACGCGCCCTGCGGGTCCTGGAGGATCGCCATGCGGCCCGCCTGCATCACGTCGAAGGGCTCCGCGAGCACCGTCCCGCCCAGTTCCTTGGCGCGCGCCGCCGCCTCGTCGGCGCTGGACACCGTCACGTAGGAGCCCCAGAACGGCGGAATCCCCTCCTGCCGGGCGGCCGACAGCGCGGCGACGTCGTGCCCGTCCTTGCGCAGCATCGTGTAGGTCCCGCCGCCGGGCACCGGCGAGTCCTCGGCCTCCCAGCCGAAGAGCCCCGTGTAGAAGGCCTTGGCGCCCTCGGGGTCGGGCGTGGAGAGGTCGGTCCAGGAGAACGTGCCGGGCGGATGCTCCGTGCGCTCTCCCATGGCGGCTAGCCCGCGTCCCCGCCCTCGGCCACGGCCAGGAACGCGTCCCAGCGGCGCTTGTCGCGCGAGGCCTTGCGCCAGGCCTCGGTGTCCTTGTCGGCGGACTCCAGCTCCTGCTCGGCGCGCTTGAGCTTCTCGCGCAGGTCGCCGGTGTCGAGGTCCTCGGGCGGATGCGCCTCCTCGACCAGCAGCAGCGCCCGGTTGCCGGCCACCTGGAGGTAGCCCTCGCCCTGGGCGAAGCGCCGGATGTCGGTCTCGGACTCGTACAGCCGCAGCTCGACCGGGTCGAGCATGGCGAGCACCGGCTCGTGGTTGGCGAGCAGGCCGATCGAGCCGACGGTCGTGCGCGTGGAGACCATCTCCACCTCGCCGGACCACACCTCGCCCTCGGGCGACAGGATCTCGACGGGGAACTTGGTGCGCGCCAACGCCTACTCCTCGCCCTCGTCCTCGCCGGAGGACTCGTCGAGCTTGTCTTCGCGCTTCTCGCCACCGGCGTCGGCCACCACGTCGTCGATCGTGCCCTTGAGCAGGAAGGCGCGCTCCGGGACGTCGTCGTGCTTGCCCTCCAGGATCTCCTTGAAGCCCCGGATCGACTCGGCGATCGGCACGTAGACGCCCTTCAGGCCCGTGAACTGCTCGGCCACGTTGAACGGCTGGGACAGGAAGCGCTCGATGCGCCGCGCCCGGTTGACCGCGATCTTGTCCTCGTCGGACAGCTCGTCGATGCCGAGGATGGCGATGATGTCCTGGAGCTCCTTGTAGCGCTGCAGCGTCTCCTTGACCTGGTTGGCCACCTCGAAGTGCTCCTCGCCGAGGATGTCGGCCTTGAGGATCGTGGAGGTGGAGTCCAGGGGGTCGACCGCCGGGTAGATCCCCTTCTCGGAGATCGACCGCGAGAGCGTCGTGGTCGCGTTGAGATGCGCGAACACCGACGCCGGCGCCGGGTCCGTCAGGTCGTCCGCGGGCACGTAGATCGCCTGGATCGACGTGACCGAGCCCTTGCGGGTGGACGTGATCCGCTCCTGGAGCTGGCCCATCTCCGTCTCCAGCGTGGGCTGGTAGCCCACCTGCGAGGGCATGCGCCCCAGCAGCGCCGAGACCTCGGAGCCCGCCTGCACGAAGCGGAAGATGTTGTCGATGAACAGCAGCACGTCCTGGCCCTCGACGTCGCGGAAGTACTCCGCCATGGTCAGGCCGGACAGCGCCACGCGCATGCGGGCGCCGGGCGGCTCGTTCATCTGGCCGAACACGAGCATCGTCTTGTCGATGACGCCCGACTCCTTCATCTCCAGCCACAGGTCGTTTCCTTCGCGCGAGCGCTCGCCCACGCCGCAGAACGCGGACAGCCCGCCGTGCTCCTGGGCCAGGTTGTGAATCAGCTCCTGGATGAGCACGGTCTTGCCCACGCCGGCGCCGCCGAACAGGCCGACCTTGCCGCCCTTGGCGTAGGGCGCGAGCAGGTCGATGACCTTGATCCCGGTCTCGAACATCTCGTTGGTGGGAATGAGGTCCTCGACGTTGGGAGCCGGCCGGTGGATCGGCCAGCGGTCGTCGCCCTCCACGTCGTCGCCCAGGTCGATCGGGTCGCCCAGCAGGTTGAAGATGCGCCCGAGCGTCGCGCGCCCGACCGGCACCGTGATGGGGCCGCCGGTGTCGACGACCTCGGTCCCGCGGGCCAGCCCGTCGGTGCTGTCCATCGCCACCGCGCGGACGCGGTCGTCGCCCAGGTGCTGCTGCACCTCGCACACGAGCCGCTCGCCCTCCTCGCGCTCCACCACGATGGCGTGGTTGATCTCGGGCACGGTCTCGGGGAAGACGGCCTCGATCACGACGCCCTGGATCTCCTCGATCCGGCCGACGTTGCGCTCCTTGCTCTCGGTCTTCTCGGTCTTGGTTGCTGCTTCCATGGTCAGGTTCCCTCAGTAGTTATCCGCTCAGGGCCTCGGACCCGGCGACCACTTCCATGATCTCCTGGGTTATCTCGGCCTGGCGGGCGCGGTTCATCTCCAAGGTCAGGTCGTCGATCAGCTCCCCGGCGTTCTCCGAGGCGCTGCGCATGGCGGTCATGCGAGCTCCGTGCTCGGACGCCGTGGACTCCAGCAGCGCCCGGTACACCGAGATCTCGACGTAGTCGGGCACCAGGCGCTGGAGGATCTCCTCCGGGCCCGGCTCGTACTCCACGAGCGCGCGGTGCCCGCTCTGCTCTTCCTCCTCCTCTTCCTCGTCGGACGCCTCGAGGATCGTCGCCTGCTGGAGCGGGAGCAGGGTCTCGCGCCGCACCTCCTGGCGCAGCGGCGAGATGTAGCCGTTGTAGAAGATCTCCACCTGGTCGACGTCGCTGTCGACGTAGGCGGCCATCAGGTCCTCCGCGATGTGGCGCGCGTCGGCGTAGGCCGGGCGGTCGGTGAAGCCGACGTAGCGCCCGGCGACCTCGCGCTTGCGGAAGGTCAGCGAGGACACACCGCGCCGGCCGGAGGCGTAGAAGACCACCTTGCGGCCCTCGGCCTCGTGCTCCGCGGCGGCGCGCAGCCCGGCGCGCAGGATCTGGGAGTTGAAGGCGCCGGCCAGGCCGCGGTCGCCGGTGACCAGGTGCAGCGCCACCGTGTCCAGCGAGTCGTGCTCGTTGAGGATCGGCAGGTTGGGGACGTTCTCCGCCGCCTCCGCCGCCTGGCGGGTCATGCGGCGGATCGCCCCCGCGTAGGGGCGCAGCGCCTCGATGCGCTGCTCGGCCCGGCGCAGGCGCGCCGCGGCCACCATCTCCATCGCCCGGGTGATCTTCTGGACGTTCTTGATGGACCCGATCCGGTCCTGTACGTCGCGCTGCGTCTGCATGGCCTAGGCGGCGGGAGCCGGCTCCTCCTCGCGGTCCTCCTCCGACTGCTCCTCGGAGTCGTCGCCGTCGTCGTCGGACTCGCCGGAGTCGGCGGACTCGTCGTCGTCGCGCTTGGCCACGCGGTCGGACTCGCCCTCTTCCATCGGCTGGCCCTCGTCGTCGAGGTCGTAGCCGAAGTCGTCGGCGAACTCGGAGATCGCCTGGTCCAGCGCGGAGACGGTGTCGTCGGACCAGTCCCCGCCCCCGATCTTCTCCAGCAGCTCGGCGTGCTCGGAGTGCACGCGCTTGGTCACCTGGTCCAGGAACTCGGGCACCCGGTCGACCGTGATGCGGTCCAGGTAGCCGTGGGTGGCCGCGTAGACCTGCACCACCTGGTCCTCGACCGACATCGGATGGCGCTCGCGCTGGTTGAGCGTCGCCACCAGGCGCTCACCGCGGGCCAGCGTGCGCTGGGTGTCGAGGTCCAGCTCGGACCCGAACTGGGCGAACGCCTCCAGCTCGCGGTACTGACTGAGATCCAGGCGCAGGCGCCCGGCCACCTTGCGCATCGGCGTCGGCTGGGCGTTGCCGCCCACGCGCGAGACCGAGATGCCGACGTTGATCGCCGGGCGCACGCCCGCGTAGAACAGGCGCGGCTCCAGGAAGATCTGGCCGTCGGTGATCGAGATGACGTTCGTCGGGATGTAGGCGGACACGTCGCCGGCCTGCGTCTCGATGATCGGCAGCGCGGTGAGCGAGCCGCCGCCGAGGTCGTCGTTGAGCTTGACCGCGCGCTCCAGCAGGCGCGAGTGCAGATAGAAGACATCGCCCGGGTAGGCCTCGCGACCCGGCGGGCGGCGCAGCAGCAGCGACATCTGCCGGTAGGCGTACGCGTGCTTGGTCAGGTCGTCGTACACGCACAGCGCGGCCTTCCCGTTGTAAAGGAAGTGCTCGGCCATGGCGCACCCGGCGTAGGGGGCCATGAACTTGATCGGCGCGGCCTCGTCGGCGGCGGCGGCCACGATGATCGTGTTCTCCAGGGCGCCGTTCTCCGCCAAGACCTCGGCCAGCGCGACCACGGTGGCCATGCGCTGCCCGATCGCCACGTAGACGCAGACCAGGTCCTTGTCCTTGTTGTTGATGATCGTGTCGATCGCGATGGCCGTCTTGCCGGTCTGGCGGTCGCCGATGATCAGCTCGCGCTGGCCGCGGCCGATCGGGATCATCGAGTCGACGGCCTTGAGGCCCGTCTGCATCGGCTCGGTCACCGGCTGGCGCTGGACCACGCCCGGGGCCTTGAACTCCGCGGGACGGGTCTCGGAGGTCTCCACGTCGCCCTTGCCGTCCAGCGGGTTGCCCAGTGGGTCGACGATGCGGCCCAGCAGGGCCTCGCCCACGGGGATCTCCAGCAGGCGGCCGGTGCGCTTGACCGTGTCGCCCTCGACCACGTGCTCCCAGGGGCCGAAGAGGACGGCGCCCACGTTGTCGGACTCGAGGTTCAGGGCCAGGCCGGTCACGTCGTGGGGCAGCTCGAGCATCTCGAAGGCCTGGCAGTTGTCCAGGCCGTGGATGCGGGCGATGCCGTCCGCCACGGACAGCACGGTGCCGACCTCGGCGAGGTCGCCGCCGCCCGTCTCGAGCCCTTCGATGCGGCTCTTGAGGATGGAGGTGATTTCGTCGGGCTTGATCTGCATTAGCTGCTCGCTACCTGCTTTCTCAGTTGCTCGAGTCGGTTGCGGATCGAGGCGTCGAGGATGGAGTTCCCCACGCGCAGCACGATGCCGCCGAGGATGTCAGGGTCGACCTTGCTGGTCAGCTCGATGTGCCGGCCGGTCTGCTTGCCGATCGCATCTCCGATCTGGCGGACGGTGGACTCGTCCAGCTCGATGGCGCTGGTGACGGTCACGGGGAGGCGCCGGTTCTCTTCCTCCCAGCGCTCGTCGAACTGGCGGCGGATCCGGAAGATCGCCGGCATGCGGTGCTTCTCCACCAGGAGCTCCAGGAAGTTCAGGAGCGTCTCCTCCGCTCCCTCCAGGGCCTTGTGCAGCCCCTCCTTCTTCTCCTCGGTCGACAGGTAGGGAGAGAAGAAGAACACCTGGAGGTCGCGGTTCTCGGCCACGGCGTCGGCGAACTGGCCCAGCTGCTCGCGGACCTCGTCCAGCTTGCCCTGTTCCTTGGCGACGTCGAACAGGGACCGCGAGTAGACCTGGGCGATCTGCTCCACTAGCGCTGCTCTCCGTTCCCGGCAGACAGCGCGGAGAAGTCCAGCTCGCCCAGCGCCTCCTCGACCAGCTTGCGCTGGTCCTCCGGCGACAGCGTCTTGCGGGTGACCTTCTCGGTGGCCAGGACCGTGAGGTCGGCCACCTCCTTGCGCAGCTCCTGGATGGCGCGGCGCGTCTCGGCCTCGATATCGCGCCGCGTCTGCTCCATGAGCTCCTCGCGCTTCTCGCGCGACTCCTCGGCCGCCTCGCGCTCGGCGTTCTCGGCGGCCTTGCGGGCGCGCGCCACGATCTCCTCCGCCTGCACGCGCGCCTCCTTGAGGCGTTCGCGGTACTCGGACAGCAGCTCGTCGGCCTCCTTGCGGGTGGCCGTGGCGTGCTCGATCGACTCCTCGATCGCGTTGGCGCGGCGGTCGAGCGCCTCCTGGATGCGCGGGAACGCCAGCCTGCGCAGGATCAGGTATGTGATCCCGAACGCGATCAGCGTCCAGACCATCAGCCCCAGGCCGGGGGTGACGAGAAAATTCCCGCTTGACTTCCCGGCGGTCTCGGCGGCGGATGTGACGACCGCCAGCATCAGCCGGAGAGGAAGAAGGCGATCAGGCCGAAGATGAACGCGTAGAACACGATCGCCTCGGTCAACGCAAACCCAAGCCACTGAATCGACGTGATCTCATCACGCATCTCCGGCTGCCGAGTCACCGACTCGATCACCTTCCCGAAGATGTAGCCGACGCCCACGCCCGGGCCGATCGTGCCCAGCCCGGCCCCCACGCCCAACGCAATCGCCTGCAAGCCCTTCTTCGTCTCCGTCGCCTGAGCCGCAGCCTGGGCCAGCACGGTCAGCGTTCCAAGGTCCATGTCTCGTGTTCCTCCTTAGTGGTGCGCGGCTGTAGCGCCGCCGAAGTAGATCGAAGCCAGCGTGGCGAAGATGAAGGCCTGAAGGGTGGCCACCAGCCCCACCTCGAAGATGTAGAAGGCGATGGCCATCGGCAGGGTGAGCACGCCGATCCAGGCCGCCC
>JAWVFR010000061.1:0-16912 GCA_033855845.1 Solirubrobacteraceae bacterium | reverse complement strand
CCGACGCGGCCGTCCTGCGCGACGCCGGGGTCGCCGCCGTCTACACCCCCAAGGACTTCGACCTCAACCGCATCATGCGCGACATCGTCACCCTCGTCGCGCAGCACCACGGCGTCGCCGCCACGGCATGAGGGGGTCAGACCCCCTAAAGGGGTCTGACCCCTTTATCTCGTTGTGAGCGCGGACCTGTCCGGCGCGGAGCTTGGCCGGCGGCTGCGGGAGCGGGATGTCTCGGCGGCTCCCGCCGCGCTCAATCTCGTCGAGGCGCGGAGGCCCGGGGGGCCGGAGGAGGTCGCGGCGCTGCTGCGGGAGGTCTCGCCGGCGGCGCTCGGTGGGGAGGCGCCGGCGCACGTCGTGGGGATCACGGGGCCGCCGGGGGTGGGCAAGTCGTCGCTGCTGTCGCAGCTGGTGGGGGCGTGGCGCGCGGACGGCCGGACGGTGGCGGTGCTGGCCGTCGATCCCACCTCGCGCCGCTCGGGGGGCGCGCTGCTGGGCGACCGGGCGCGCATCGCCTTCGACCCGGCCGACCGCGGCGTGTTCATCCGCTCCACGGCGGCGGGGGACACGCTCGGCGGGCTCGCCGCCTCCACGCGCGCGGCCGCCCAGGCGCTGGCCGCGGCCTTCGACGTCGTGGTGATCGAGACGGTCGGCGTGGGGCAGTCGGAGACCGACGTGGCCGACGCCGCGGATAGCGTGGCCGTCGTGGTCCAGCCCGGCTCCGGCGACGTGCTCCAGTTCCTGAAGGCGGGGATCATGGAGATCCCCGACGTGCTGGCCGTGACCAAGTCCGACCTGGGGCCGATCGCGGATGCGGCGGTGCGCGATCTGCGCAGCGCCCTGGGCGCGCTGGACGCGGGCGGCGTGGAGGTAGTCGCCGTGTCCTCGATCTCGCCGCCGCAGGGGATCGACGAGCTGGTCGCCGCGCTGGACGCGCACCGCGACCGCGCCGACATCCCCGCGCGGCGCCTGCGCGCTCGCCGGCGCCACGCGCTGGCCGAGTTCGCGGCCGAGCACGGCGACCGCGGCCTGCGCGCACTCGGCGGGCGCCGCGAGGCCGAGCGCCTGCTGGACGCCCAGGACCCGGGCCTCGACGCGCCTGCCCTGCGGGCCGCCCTCGAGGACGCGGCGGCATGACCCGCGCTACGTTGAGTACCTATATGGGCGTCAACGTCGCACGGCCCCGGCGATGACCGGCCTCGCCGGCGATCTCCTCATCGTCGTCGCCGCCTTCGCCGCGGCCACGGGCCTGGCGGCCCTCGTCGGCGCCGCGAACTTCGGCACGGCCCTGAGCTTCGGGGAGATGGGCTTCATGCTCGCGCTGCTGTACGTGCTGCTGCGCCGGTGAGCACGCCTGCCCCGCCCGCCGGCTGGTACGCCGACCCGCAGGCGCCGGGGCGCTGGCGCTGGTGGGACGGGACGCAGTGGACGGACCAGGTCTCCGCGAACGCCGCCGCCCTGCGCACCGCCGACTACCTCGTCGTGCGCGCGGCGGCGCGCCTGGCTCAGTGGAGCGCCACGGTGCACGACCGCGCCCTGGCCCAGATCGGCGCCGTGACCGCGAACGGGATGCAGATGCGCGTCCTGGACGCGGCGGGGGCGACCGTCCTGGAGGCCGACGGCGGCAGCGCCTGGGGCAGCCGCCGGACCGGCCTGCGCCGCTGGGAGGTGCGCGACGCGGCCGGGACGCCGGTCGGCGAGCTGGCGGTCACCTCCTACGTCAACC
Source organism: Solirubrobacteraceae bacterium (assembly GCA_033855845.1). GTDB lineage: Bacteria > Actinomycetota > Thermoleophilia > Solirubrobacterales > Solirubrobacteraceae > AC-38. Next base: position 15,189 of record JAWVFR010000061.1, on the reverse strand, counting down.
GCCGCGTCAAGCTCGCCCTGCGCGCGGGCGGGCAGGACGTGGGTCGCCTGGAGCCGATCGGCAAGGTCGACCGCGACTTCTCGATCGTCGACGCCGCCGGCACCGCCGTGGCCCGGGTGTGGCGCGCCGAGCGCGAGCGCGGCCTGGTCAGCGAGGACGAGACGTGGGCCGCGCAGATCGCCCGCCCGCTCCCCGAGCCCCTCGATTCGCTGGTGCTGGCCGCGGTCTGCACGCTGGACTCCATCCAGCACGTGGTGATGAACACCCGCGTCCGCGACTCGTCCTTCTGAGGCCGCGGCAAGCGTGACCACACTCACACAGCGTGTGCTCCGGTAACAGGAGGATCGCCGCTGAGGGAGGATCACCTGCGCCAAGACCTGCCACCCGGGCCTCGCATGCCGATGCCGCTCCAGAGCGTCGGCTGGTGGTCGCGCCCGGTCGCCTTCCTCGAGCGCTGCCGCGCCCGCCACGGCCGGCGCTTCACGGTCAACCTCCTGGGGACCCCGCCCTTCGTGATGATCACGGACCCCGAGGAGCTGCGCCAGCTGTTCACCGCGCCGCCCGAGGTCCTGCACCCCGGCGAGGGGGCGCGGATCCTGGAGCCGATCGTGGGCGCCAACTCGGTGATCCTGCTCGACGAGAGCGCCCACCTCGAGCAGCGCAAGTTGATGCTCCCCGCCTTCCACGGCGAGCGCATGGAGGCCCTCACCGGCCTGCTGGAGGAGGTCGCCGAACGCGAGGTGGCGACGTGGCCCCACGACGAGCCGATCGCCCTGCACCCGCGGCTCCAGTCCCTGACGCTGGAGATCATCCTGCGCGCCGTGTTCGGCGCCGAGCCCGGGCCGCGGTTCGACGCCCTGCGAGACCGCCTGACCGAGCTGCTGGAGTTCGGCACCCGGCCGCTCTCCCTGCTGCCCCAGTTCTACCAGGGGTTCGACTCCATCGGCCCCTGGAAGCGCTTCGCCCAGGTGCGCGAGCAGACCGACGAGCTGCTGTTCGAGCTGATCGAGGAGCACCGCGGCGACGAGGGCGACCACGTGCTGGCGATGCTGCTGTCCGCCCGCCACGAGGACGGCTCGCCGATGTCGCGCGAGGAGCTGCGCGACGAGCTGATGACGCTGCTGGTGGCCGGGCACGAGACCACCGCGTCCGAGCTGGCCTGGGCCTTCGAGCGGTTGTCGCGCGAGCCGCGCGTGCTGGCGCGCCTGACCGAGGAGGTGGCCGGCGACGACGGCGACGCCTACCTCACCGCCACCATCCAGGAGACCCTGCGCCGGCGCCCGGTCCTCCCCAACGCCGCGCCGCGGATGGTCAAGCAGCCGGTGGAGATCGGGGGCTGGCGATACCAGCCCGGGGTGTGCCTGGTGGCCAACGCCTATCTGGTGCACCACGACGAGGCCAACTACGACGACCCCTACGAGTTCCGGCCCGAGCGCTTCCTGGACGACCCTCCCGGCACCTACACGTGGCTTCCCTTCGGCGGTGGCCGGCGCCGCTGCCTCGGCGCCTCCTTCGCGATGCTGGAGATGCGGATCGTGCTGCGCGCCGTCCTGCGCCGCGGCGGGATCGAGGCGGCCGGCCCCGACCGCGAGCCCCCGCGCCGCCGCGCGATCACCATCAGCCCCGGCGGCGGTGCCCGGGTGCGCCTGCGCGCGCCCGCCCGCGAGCCGGTCCCCGCGTGACGCGCTACCGCGAGGCGTTCGAGGCGCGCGACCTCGACGCAATCTTGGAATCGCTGGCGCCCGACGTGGTGATCAACTCGCCGATCTCGCGGCGGGTCACCTTCCGCGGGCGCGAGGAGGCGCGCCGGCTGTTCGAGATCGTGCTCGACCTGCTGGGCGAGACCCGCTACACCCACGAGCTGGCGGATGGCGACGTTCGCGTAGCCGTCTTCCATGCCCAGCTTGCCGGGCGCGAGATGCACGAGGTCCAGGTGATGCGCCTGGACGCCGAAGGGCGCGTCAAGGAGCTGACGCTGTTCCTGCGCCCCCTGCCGGGGATCACCGCCCTGGCCGCGGCGCTGGGCCCGCGCCTGGCCCGCCGGAAGGGCCGGCTGGCCGCCGCCGTGGTGGCCGCCTACGCGCGGCCGCTGGCCGTGGTCACCGAGATCGGCGACCGCATCAGCACCCGCTTCGTCTAGAGCGGGCGCCGGCCGTCGTAGCCCGCGTCGAGGTCGTGCCAGTGGGCGATGCCGTCCTCCTCGCTCTCCACCCAGCACAGGTAGACCTCCTCCCCGTCCACGAGCGCCGGGAAGTCGACGAGGCCGCGGTCGAGGTCGCGCAGGACCACCTCCATCTCCTGCAGCCGCGCCGCCGCGGCGCGCAGGTCCAGGAAGGCCTCGGACACGTGGCGGCCGGGCGCCCCGCCGCCGTTGGTGGGCCCGGCCTCGGTCAGCGCCTCGCGCGCCTCGGAGTCGGTCAGCCGCTCGCGGGCCTGTCTCATGGCGGCGAGCAGCCGCGCCACCGCGGCGAGCGCGGCGGTCGCCTCCTCCAGCGTGTAGTGACGCTCGTGGCGCATTTCGCGGCCGTACCGTAGCCGCCCGGCGACGGCTACGATCCGGCCACGGCATGGCGATCGGCGCCTTCATCTCCACCGGACGGTCGCTCGATCAGGCGGTCGAGCGCGCCAAGTTGGCGGAGGAGCTGGGCTACGAGTCGGCATGGGTGACGCAGATCGCCGGACGCGACGCGCTCACCGTCCTCACCGTCTACGCGCTGAACACGAAGCGCATCCGCCTGGGGACCGGCGTCGTGCCGATCTACACCCGCACGCCCGCCACCATGGCCCAGCAGGCGATCACGGTGGACGAGCTGTCCGGGGGGCGGCTGAACCTGGGGCTGGGCGTGTCGCACCGCCCGGTGGTGGAGGGTTGGTACGGGCAGCGGATCGACCGCCCGGTGCCCGAGATCAAGGAGTACGTGGCGATCCTGCGCGCAATCGCCGCGGCCGAGGATCCGCCGCCCGGCGAGAAGTGGCAGACCGGCTTCCGGCTCTCGGGCCTGGACGCGCGTCCGGACCTGCGCATCTACCTCGCCGGGCTCTCCCCCGCGATGCTGCGCGCCGCCGGAGAGGTCGCCGACGGCGTCGTCCTCTGGCTGTGCAATCCCAACTACATCCGCGACGTCGTCGTCCCCGAGGTGACCACCGGCCGCGAGCGAGCGGGCAAGGGGATCGAGGGCTTCGACATCGTCCCCGCCGTCCCGGCCGCCGTGACCGACGACCCGCAGGCGGCGTGGGCGCAGATGCGCCGCGAGCTGCTCACCTACTTCTCGCTGCCCTTCTACCGCGCGATGATCGAGCGCTCGGGCTTCGAGGCCGACATCGCCGCCTTCGACCAGGCGGCGCAGAAGGGCGACCCCGAGGCGATGGGCGCGGCGATCTCCGACGAGTTCCTGGACGTCCTGACCGCCGTGGGCGACGAGGAGCGGGTGCGCGCGGGCGTGGCCCGTTACTCGGAGGCCGGCGCGACGTCGCCCTGCGTGGGGCCGATCTCGAAGTCCGACTTCGAGGCCACGCTGCGGGCCGCGGCGCCCGGCTGAGCCTCGAGCTCCTCCACGAACATCTCGACCACGCGGGCGTCGAACTGCGAGCCCGCGCAGCGGCGCAGCTCCTCCACCGCCTCCGCGGGGCGGCGCGAGTCGCGATAGGGCCGGTCCTCGGTCATCGCGGCGTAGGCGTCGCAGACGGCGATCACCCTGGCGCCCAGCGGGATCTCCTCCGCGGGCAGGCCGTCGGGGTAGCCCTCCCCGTCCACGCGCTCGTGGGAGAGGCGCACCAGGCGGGCGACGGGCACCAGGGCCGGCGCGGCGGACAGGATGCGCTCGCCGATCACGGTGTGGCGGCGCATGAACTCGATCTCGTCGCGGTCCAGCGGGCCGGGCTTGGCCAGGATCGCGTCGGGGATGGCCATCTTGCCGACGTCGTGCAGCTCGGCGGCGCGCGCGAGCTCGTCGAGCTGCTCGCCGTCCATCCCTAGCCGCCGGCCCACGGCCACGGCCAGACGGGCCACCTCGGTCATGTGCTGGTGCAGGTCGGGCTCGCGCTCGCGCAGGACCCCGAGCAGGACGTCGCGCGTCTGGCGCCCCACCGAGGAGGGGCGGCCGTTCTTGACCCCGTACATCCGGCGGTCGGCGATCTGGAGCGCCTCCGTGGCCTCGACGGCCTCGGAGGGCAGCAGGACCGTCCCGTGCGACGAGCGCACGACGAAGCCCTCGCCCGCCTCCGACAGCGCAATGGAGGCGGCCGCGACGATCGCGTCCAGCCCCGGCGGCTCGTCCGCCACCAGGATGCAGAACTCGTCGCCACCCAGGCGGTAGGCGCGGCCGAACGGTCGGGTGGCCGCGTCCAGGTTGCGGCCCAGGCGGGCGAGCAGGGCGTCGCCGGCGGGGTGCCCGTAGCTGTCGTTGTAGTGCTTGAAGCCGTCCAGGTCGAACAGCGCCAGCGCGCGCGGAGACGCGCGTGTCGCGTCGCGCAGCTCTCCCTCGAGGTCCTCCAGCAGGCGGCGCCGGTTGCCCAGGCCGGTGAGGGCGTCGGTCAGCGAGTCCTCGCGCACGTGGCCCAGGATCCGGGCGTTCTCGGCGAAGGTGAGAGCGGTGCGGGCCAAAACGGCAACCAGCGTGGCCAGGGCCAGCCCGGACCCGATCTCGTTCACGTGGCCCAGCAGCGCGTAGCCGATGACGCCGACTCCGACCAGGGCGAAGGCAAAGGGGACGACCAGCATCCGGGTGCCCTCCAGCACGATCTGGCGGCGCGGCTCGGGCGGCTGCCACGCGGCGAAGGCCAGCAGCAAGGCGGCGGCGGGGAACAGCGAGTCCCACACCGAGCCGTCGACCCACGTGCCCAGCGCCGACTGGTAGCAGTAGACGACGTCGGCCACGGCGAAGACCGCCATCGAGCCGCCGACCAGCAGCCAGGAGCGCCCGGGGCGCCAGCCGGTGAGCGCGGCCACCCCGGCCACGATCCCGAGGAGCACGAGGTCGCCGAGTGGGTAGGCGATCGTGGTGGCCACGGCGCCGGCGTTGGCGTTCCCGGTGGCGTCGAGCACGGGGGCGAAGATCAGCGCGGCGCCCACGGAGGCGACGGCCAGGCCGGCGACGGCGCCGTCCAGCCACACGCTGGGCTGGAAGCCGCGCACGCGGCCGCGCACCAGCAGGACCAGGGAGATGTAGATCGCGGGGTACCAGGCGAGCCAGAACGCGTCGGACGGGCCCGGGTAGGGCGGGCTGGCGTCGTCGGCGTAGAGGACGACCCAGGAGACCTCGCCCAGCGTGTACAGCGTCAGGCCGATGCCGGCCCAGGCCCAGGCCGCCCGCTCGCCGGGCCCGCGCGCGGCGCGCAGCAGGCACAGCGCGGCGGCCACGGCCATCAGTCCGTTGTGGACCCAGTTCTGGAACAGCGGGTCCAGGCCGTCCCCGCCGAGGTTCACCGCGGCATGGGCCACGTCGGCCACGAGGATGGCCAGAAGCGCGGCGATGATCAGACGACGCGTGGACACTCATGCCGGATATCGGCAGATCGCGCCGATTCGATAAGACGGGTTTCGCGCCTGGCTCAGCGGCCGGTCTCGGCGTGACCGGCGAGGTCGCGCGGGGGAGCCGGCGGCTGGGCGCCCGAGAGGGCGGAGATCCGCCAGGCGTCGCCCTGGCGCACCAGGCGGATCGTGTCCCGGGAGGGGCGCTGTCCGGCCGCGGTGGTGACGATGTTCGCCAGGGCCGTGTCGCCCCGGACCCTCACCTTCTCGATCTTCAGGGCGGGCCGGCTGACCCCGCCCAGGGACTTGCGCAGAGCCAGCTCGCACGGCAGGCCGATGGCCTGGAGACGGCCGACCAGGTCGCGGGCGAGGACGTCCTTGCACAGGGCGCCGTAGTCCTTCTTCGCGGTCGCCGTCTGGAAGCGGGCCAGCGTGTCGCGGACCTTCTGCTCGTCGCTGGTCCCGCAGCCGGCGAGGGCGACGGCGGTGAGCAGCGCCGCGGCGGTGCGGGGGGGCCTCATGGCGCGGAGGGTACCCTTCGCCCCATGGCCTTCGAGCCGCTCGTCGACGGGCACGGCCGGCGCATCGGGGACGTGCGCCTCTCCGTCACCGACCGCTGCAACTTCCGCTGCCAGTACTGCATGCCCGCCGAGGGGCTGCCGTGGCTGGAGCGCGCCGAGGTGCTCACCTTCGAGGAGCTGGAGCGCCTGATGGGAGTGCTGGCGGGGATGGGCGTGGGCGACGTCCGCCTGACCGGCGGCGAGCCGCTGGTCCGCCGCGAGTTCCCGCGCCTGGCCGCGATGCTGCGCGCGGTGCCCGGCGTGCGCGAGGTCGCGGTCACCACCAACGGCTTCCTGCTGGAGCGCGACGCGGCGGCGCTGGTGGCCGCGGGCGTGGACCGCTTCAACGTCTCCATCGACTCGCTCCAGCGCGACCGCTTCTACGAGATGACCCGGCGCGACGCGTTGCCCCAGGTTCTGCGCGGCCTGGAGGCGCTGGCGGCGTTCCCCGAGGCGCATCCGATCAAGGTCAACGCGGTGGCGATGCGCGGGTTCACCGAGGACGAGGTGCTGCCCTTCGCCGCCTTCGCGCGCGAGCGTCCATACGAGGTGCGCTTCATCGAGTTCATGCCGCTGGACGCCGACCACGCCTGGTCCCCCGACGCCGTCCTGAGCGGCGACGAGGTGCGAGCGATCGTGGAGTCCCGCTGGCCGCTGGTCGAGGTCCCGCGCGAGGACCACGCGACCGCGCGCGTCTTCCGCTTCGCCGACGGCCGCGGGTCGCTGGGGTTCGTCAACCCCGTGTCCGAGCCGTTCTGCTCGGACTGCGACCGCATCCGCGTCACCGCGGACGGGCGGCTGCGCACCTGCCTGTTCTCGCTGCGCGAGACCGACCTGCGCACACCGCTGCGCTCCGGCGCGAGCGACGAGGAGCTGGCCGGGATCGTCCGCGACGCCGTCTGGCGCAAGGAGCTCAAGCACCGGGTCAACGAGCCCGGCTTCGTCCAGCCCGAGCGGACGATGTCGCGCATCGGTGGATGAGGGCAGCGAGGCGGCTGGCGCTCGCCGCGCTCTGCGCGGCGGGGCTCTCCGGCGCGTTGGCGCCCGCGGCGTTCGGCCACGCGGCCTTCGCGGGCGCGTCGCCGCCGCCGGGGCAGCGGGTGGAGGACAGCCCGGCGCGGGTGGTCCTCTCCTTCACCGAGCCGCTGCGCCGCGAGCTGTCGGAGGCGACCTTGGCGGACGCCGCCGGGCAGCGGGCGCCCGCGGCCATGACCGTCCGGGGCCGCGAGATCGTGCTGACGCCGGACCGGACGCTGGCGCGCGGCGCCTACCGCGTTCGCTGGCGCACGGTCTCCACGCAGGACGGGCACCCGCTGGAGGGCAGCTACGGCTTCGGCGTGCGCGCGGCGCCGACGGCCGGCGCGGGGTCGCTGCAGGAGAGCCCGCTGGCGGGCGGCGGCTGGGTGCGCGCGGCGGTGCGGGGCCTGCTGTACGCAGCGCTGCTCCTCTTCGCCGGCGGGCTGTTGACTCGCGCTCTGCTCGGGCCACGGTGGCGGGCCGGCGCCGGCGCGGCGCGGCGCGCGGACGCCGTGGTGGCCGACTCGGGGCTCGCGGCCGCCGCGCTGGCCGCCGTGTCCGCGGTGGTGGACACCGCGGACGCCGCCGGCGGCCTGTCGCTGGACGCGCTGCGCTCCTACCTGCTCTCCGGCACCCCGGGGCTGGCGCGGGTGGCCCTCGTCGCACTGGTCGGCATCGCGATCGTGCTGGCCCGCCGGGCCCCGCGCGCCGCCGCGCTGGCGGCTGTCGCCGCGCTGGGCTGCGTGGTGGCCTCCGGTCACGCGAACTCGGCCGACCCTCGCGCCCTGGCGATCCTGGCCGACTGGGCCCACCTGGTCGCGGGCGCCGTCTGGCTGGGCGGGGCGGCGCTGATCGTCGCGGCGTGGGGCCCGGAGCTGCGCCGGAGCGAGACCCGGGGCGCCGTGGTCCGCGACGTCCTGCCCACCTTTGGCCGCGTCGCCCTGCCCGCATTCGGGGCCGTCGTGGCGGCGGGGACGGTCAACGCCCTGGTCGAGCTGGGGTCGGTCTCGAACCTGTGGGACACCGCCTACGGACGCGTCCTGCTGGCCAAGGTCCTGCTGGTCGTCGCCGCGGCGACGGCGGCGTGGACGCACGCCTTGCGCGGGCGCCCCGCCTGGCGCGCGCTGCGGGCCGAGGTCGCGCTGGGCGCGGGCATCGTCATGATCGCGGGCCTCCTCGTGGCCTTCCCGCTCCCCCCACGCCAGCTGGAGTCCGCGCGCGGCGGCGGCGCCGGCCTGCCCGCCTGCGACCCCTGCCCCCTCCCGGCGCCCCGGCGCGACGAGCTGAGCGTCGCGGGCCAGGCCGGGTCCCAGGTCGTCGCCGCCTGGATCCGCCGCGCGCCCGGCGGCCTGACGGGGACGATCCGCACCCTGGACTCCCAGGGCCGGCCGGGGACCGGCCGGATCGCCGTCCCCGCAGGCCGCGCGCGTCCCTGCGGGACCGGCTGCGCCACCTTCGCCGCCCCGCCCTCCCCCGTCCTGCGCGTCAGCGCGCAGGAGCGAGACCGCGCCTACGCGGCCACCCTCCCTGCCACGTGGCGTGCCCAGGACGACGGCCAAGCCCGCCGCCTCCTGGACCGCGCCCAGGCCACGATGCGCTCGCTGCGCAGCGTGCGCGAGGACGAGGAGGTCAGCAGCGGCCCCGGGCAGCGGGCGTTCACCCGCTACGCGCTGCGCGCGCCCGATCGCCTGGCGTTCGCGACCGGCGGTGGGGTGCAGACCGTCCAGATCGACCGCACCCAGTGGCTGCGAACCCCCGGCTCGCCCTGGCGGCGCAGCCCGGTCCCCGGCGGCGTGCCCTTCCGGACCCGCTCGTGGTTTCGCTGGACCCCGTATGCGCGGAGCATCCACGTGCTCGCGCGGCGCGGACCGCTCGCCGAGCTCGCGCTTGCCGACCCCGCCACCCCCGTCTGGCTGCGGCTGACCGTCGACACCCGCACCGGCCGGGTGCTGCGCGAGCGCCTCGTCGCGCGGGCCCGCTTCATCGACCGCCGCTTCTCGGAGTTCGACGCGCCGGTCCGGATCGTCCCACCCCGAGGAGCCGTCGTTGCCGGCTGAAGCGCCCGCTCCCGAGGGCCGCCATCCGCTGCGCTGGGTGGGCCGCGGCGTGGCGATCGCGGTCGCGGTCGCCTTCGTGAGTCTGCTCGCGTTCGGTCTGGCCACGAAGTCCGCCAACACCCGGATCGACGACGCGCTGGCGGGGGGAAAGCCCGCGCCGGCGCCCGGGTTCAGCCTCGCCGTGCTGCAGCGCGGCGACATGAGCGACCCCCGGCTGGCCCGCGCGCTGGGGGACGGCCGCCTGAGTCTGACCGAGCTGCGCGGATTTCCGGTCGTCCTGAACTTCTGGGCCTCGTGGTGCGTCCCGTGCCGGGAGGAGTCGCCCGAGCTCCAGCGCGAATGGACCGCCCAGCGCGCCCGGGGCGTCGTCTTCCTGGGCCTCGACATGCAGGACATCACCGACGACGCCCGCGCCTTCGTCCGCGAGTTCCGCCTCACCTACCCGATGGTGCGCGAGGGCAGCAACGACACCGCGCGGCGCTACGGGACGACCGGCATCCCCGAGACCTTCTTCATCAGCCGTCGCGGCCAGGTCGTGGGCCACGTGATCGGCGCCGCCTCCGCCCGCCAGCTGCGCGAGGGCGTCGCCGCCGCCCGCGCCGGCCGCCCGCTGGGCGTGCAGCAAGGCGGCGACCAGCGCACGGGCCCTTAAAATCTCCTGGCGCTCCTGCGGGTCGCTGGCCAGGACGCAGGGGGTGGGACAGTGCTCTGCACGGCCCACCCCCGAGGACGCCGCCCAGCGGCGCGCAGGTGCGTCAGACGTCCTGGAAGAAGTTGAGGCCGATGGAGTCCAGGAACTTCTGGGCCTCGCTGTTGAGCCGGTTGAGCTCGCCGTCTAGCACGAGGATCCCCATGATCACCAGGACCACGCCGGAGGCCACTTGGATCGCGGCGTAGTGGCGCTTGAAGAAGCGCAGCGAGCGCTGGGCGGCGTTGAAGGCCAGCGCGGAGAACAGGAAGGGCAGCGCCAGCCCCAGCGAGTAGACGCCGAGCAGCACGCCGCCCTTGGCCACGGTCCCGTCCTGCGCGGCCAGGGTGAGGATCGCCCCCAGCGCCGGGCCCACGCACGGCGTCCACGCGATGGCGAAGGCCGCCCCCGCGATCACCGGGCCGCCCCGGCCCGCGCGCTCGATCAGCTGGTCGGGGCGCCACTCGCGGTTCAACCGCACCACGAACACCGACGCGATGAAGAACACGCCCATGACGACGATCGCCACCCCCGCGACCTTGTCCAGCGTCGCCTTGTTGTCGCGCAGCAGCGACCCCGCCGCGGTGGCGCTCAGCCCGAGCACGATGAAGATCGCCGAGAAGGTGGCGATGAAGACCAGGCTGCGGACCAGCATCCGCGCGTCGACCCGTCCCTCCCCGGCGGGGGCGCCTCCGCTCACCGCCGCGAGATAGCCCGGTACCAGCGGCAGCACGCACGGCGACACGAACGACACGAAGCCGGCCGCGAAGGCCAGGGCGAAGCTCGGGCTCTCGATCGCCGCCAGCACGTCAGGCGCCGCGCAGCGCGTACTGGCGGATGTCCTCCTCCAGCTTGGCCTGGCTCGCGTACGCGCCCGCGTGGGTGTTCACGACCTTCCCGGCGCGGTCGTAGAACGCGGTCGTCGGCCACGCCAGCCCGCCCTTGAACTCCCGCGCCACCTGGATGGAGGGGTCATAGAAGGAGGGAAAGGGGATCGGGTTCTCGCGCAGGAAGGCCTCGGCCTCGGAGCGGGAGTCGTTCGAGTTGACCCCCAGGAACGCGACGCGGCCCCGGTACTTCCCGGCCGCGGCCCGGAAGAACGGGAACTCGAACCGGCACGGCCCGCACCACGAGGCCCACTGGTTGACGACGATCGGGGTGCCGCGCAGGGCACGGACCTGGCGCTCGAACGCGGTGGTCCCGCCGCCCACCAGCCGCCCCGCTTCCGAGGGCAGCGCCGTCGCCTGGCGGGCCGGCGCCGTCGGGGCATCGGGGCCCTTGCCGCAGCCCGCCCCGGCGGCGGCGACCAGGGCGAGGACCGTCGACAGCAGGCGTCCGCGCATGGCGCGAAGGGTAGTCGGGTACCCCCACCCCGACCGCGAGAGGGAGGAGAGCCATGGCCGAGCAGATGGGCCAATCGGAGGAGAGCAAGAAGGCCGAGGAGGCGCTGGAGCGCCACGACAAGGCCAAGCAGACGATGGAGAAGCTGGAGGAGGACCCGCCCAAGGACCTCAAGGACTGGCCGGACGACGAGTCGAAGTACCTGACCTTCGGCGGCGGCGAGGGCGACCACGGCTACGACGAGGGCCCCGAGCGCAAGCTGGGCCCGTCGTCGCTGGAGCGCCGCGAGGACGGTTCCATCGCCATCGACGGCGAGGAGGTCGACAACCCCGACGACTACAAGGGGGAGCCGATCCCCGGCGGGATGACCGACCCCAACGCGCCCGGCGTGTCCGGGGAGGACAAGCCCGCCGGCGAAGGCGACGGCTAGCCGCGCGGCTCCTGCCCGTAGTCGCCGAACGGCCCGTCGCGGCGGGCCACCGCGCCGCGCACGTCTTCCAGCGCGGCGCGGGTGAAGGCCGTGCCCTCCGGCGTGTGGCGGGCGGAGCCGTCCAGCAGGGTGCCGATCAGCTGGGTCGTCCGCAGCCCCATCTGCTCGTAGGCCTGGTTGATCAGCAGCTTCATCATGTGCAGCTGGTTGGCGGGCAGCAGGGCGACGCGCCGCGCGAGCGCCAGCCCGGCAGCGTCCAGGTCGTCCGCCGGCACCGCCTCCGAGGCCAGGCCCCATTCGACCGCGCGGCGGCCGTCCAGCGGGTCGCCGGTGAGCAGCAGGCGCTTGGTCCGTTCCAGCCCCAGCCGGTAGACCCACATCGCCGTGGTGGGTGAGCCCCACACCCGCGCCGGGGGGTACCCGATGCGGCAGTCCTCCGCGCACACGATGAGGTCGCTGCACAGCGCAAAGTCGGTGCCGCCGCCCACGCAGAACCCGTGCACCTGCGCGATCACCGGCTTGGGCGAGCGCCACAGCTCCATGTAGGCGTCCACGTAGCGGGTCATCAGCCGGTAGTCGGCGATCGGGTCCCAGACGTCGCCCTCCTCCTGGGTCATGACCTCCGAGCCCCACTCGATGTCGTAGCCCGCGCAGAAGGCCCGCCCGGCGCCGCGCAGGCGGATGGCGCGCACCTCGTCGTCCTCCCACGCCCGGCCCAGGGCGTCCCGCAGGTCCTCGATCAGCTCGGGGACGATGGTGTTCAGGCGCTGCGGCCGGTTGAGGGTGAGCGTGGCCACGCCCTCCCCCGCCTCGTAGAGCACCGTCTGACCCATGGACGCGGACAATAGACTCCGGGATATGGAGGGGTCCACGGAACAGGGCACCGTTCGCAGCTGGCTGCGCTGCTACCGCTGCTGGTCGACGAACCTCGAGGTGCAGGTCCACTACGAGGGCATCCACAAGATCGACCCGGCGACCGGCGAGCGCGCCGACGTGGTCGACGAGCTCCAGGAGGCGGTCGTCCAGTGCCTGGACTGCATGCACGACCAGCCGCACCTGGGCTTCCACAACGGCCGGGTCGAGCCGGTCGAGGATCGCTGGGAGCGGATGATCGCCGGGACGCCCTGGGTCGCGTCCTGCACGGTGACCGTGGAGGCCGACGAGGTGGAGGCCTGCTCCGGCCCCGAGGCCGGCGACTCGCTGTCCTACGCGGCCTTCGGCGACCACGGGACGCGCGAGTTCTTCACCCACGTGCGCTTCCACAAGCACGAGGACGACAACATCGTCGTCCACCTGCTGATCGAGCTGTACTCGCGCTCGGCCGAAGAGGCCAGCGAGGTGCTCGAGGCCGCCGCCCGCGGTCCCCTCTCCATCACGTCACTCGCCGAGGAGTCGCGCCCGCCCGCCTCCACCGGCGACGACCTGCACTGACCGGGCGCGCGGCCCCTAGAGCGCCAGCGCGCGGTCCACGATCGCCGCGGCGTCCACACCCGCCGGGAGCGTGCCGTACGCGCGGCCGCCCTGGCCCAGGCGCCCGGCGCAGAAGGCGTCGGCCACCGCGGGCGGCGCGTGACGCAGCAGCAGTGAGGCCTGGAACGCCACCGCTAGGTCCTCGACCACCCGGCGCGCCGCCCACTGCGGCTCGCCCTCGCCCAGTGCGGCCAGCCCGGCGCGCGTGGCCGCCAGGTGGGCGTCGAAGCGCGGGTCCGCGCCGGCGGCCAGCTCGCACTCGGCCAGGAAGGCGGGCGGCCCGTCCGGGTCGCGCGACAGCGCGCGCAGGACGTCCAGGGCCACGACGTTCCCCGATCCCTCCCACACCGTGTTGATCTCGATGTCGCGGTAGAACTGCGCCATCGGAGCCTCCTCGACGTAGCCGTTGCCGCCCAGGCACTCGAGCGCCTCGGCGGCGAAGCCCGCGCCGCGCTTGGAGACCCAGTACTTCAGGACCGACAGGCCGAAGCGGCGCAGCGGCTCCTCGCCGGCGTCGAAGGCGCGGGCCATCCGCAGCGCGCTGTGCATCGCGGCCTCGGACTCGACCGCCAGGTCGGCCAGGACGTTGCGCATCGCGGGCTGCTCGGCGATCGCGGCCCCGAAGGCGTGGCGGTGGCGCGCGTGCCAGACCGCCTCGGCCAGGAGGCGCCGCATCATGCCGGCGCCGCCGATCAGCGCGTCCAGCCGGGTCCACACGATCTGCTCGATCATGACCGCCGTCCCGCGTCCCTCCTCCCCCAGCAGCCGCGCGGGCAGGCGCTCGTACTCCACCTCGCTGGAGGCCAGGCAGCGGCCGCCCAGCTTGTCCTTCAGGCGCTGGATCCGGAAGCCCGGGTGCGGGCGCTGCGCCACGAAGCAGGTGATCCCCGCCTCGGTCTGGGCCAGCGTGAAGAACACGTCGAACACCGGATGCGTGCAGAACCACTTGTGGCCGGTCAGCTCGTACAGCCCGTCCCCGGCCGGCTCGGCCACCGTCGTGTTGGCCCGCAGGTCCGAGCCGCCCTGCTTCTCGGTCATCACCATTCCGGCCTGGGCGAAGCGGTCGTAGTCGGGCAGGGTGAGACGCGGCTCCCACTCCGCCGCCAGCGCGGCGTCCTGGCGCATGGTCGGAACGGCCGCGTAGTTGATCGCCATCGGGCAGCAGGGCCCGGTGTCGAGCTGGTTCATGAGGTAGAAAAGCCCCGCCCGGACCACGTGCGCGCCGGGCCGCGGGTCGCGCCAGGGCAGCGAGTTGACCTCCCGCTCGACGCCCAGCCGCAGCATCCAGTGCATGCTCGGGTCGTACTCGATGCGGTCTACGCGGTGCCCGTAGCGGTCGTGGGTGTGCAGGACGGGCACGTTGCGCTGGGCGCGGCGCGAGTGGTCCAGCGCCTCGGGCGAGGCGACCGCGGCGCCGAAGTCGCGCACCCGGTCGATCCCCCACTCGCCGCCCTCGCGCACGAGCGCCTCGACCAGCGCCGGATCGGCCTCGAAGGCGTTGTGCCCCTCCAGAGGCGGCGGCTGGTTGACGACCTCGTGCGTGTCCTGCGTGGGGCGCGCGCGGGTGACCATGTCCCGACTCCACCAGAAAAGCTCAAGCAAGTCGAACCAAATGCCGAAGTCGTGGGCGATGGAGCGCGGTGGCCCCCGCGTCGTGGTGTTCGAGACAACGGAGTGTCTGATGCGGTTGAAGACGTGCCTCACCCTCTTTGCGTCCGGGATCCTGCTCGCGGCGCCCGCCCCCGGCCTGGCCGCCAAGCCCACGGCCAAGCCCCGGACCGTCACGCGCACGCTGACCGGCCAGATCGTCGGCGCGAACCTCCCCGCCGGCAGCCGCGTGGGCGTCCCCGTCCTCTTCGACGCGGCCGGCGTGCGCGCCGCCAAGCTGCGCGGCCCGATGGCGGCGCTGCGACTCCCCGCCGCCTCCCGGGTGCGCATCCCCGGCGGCAAGACGGTCGGGCTGAGCGCCCTGCGCGCCGGCGACGCCTTCCGCGTCCGCATGGCCGTCACACCGGCCGCTGCCCGTGCGGCCTACCCCGCCTTCAACGTCGCGGCCGCGTCGTTCTCGGTCACGCGCCGCGGCACGGCGCCGTCCGCGGGCGAGCTGCAGGACCAGATCACCTTGCTCAGCGGCTACCTGGGCGCGCTCACCGGCT
>JAWVFR010000060.1:0-4307 GCA_033855845.1 Solirubrobacteraceae bacterium | reverse complement strand
GGGTCGTAGACGGCCAGCCAGGCCACGCGGCCGTGGCGGACGCCGGCCAGCGCCGTCCCGGTCCGCGAGAGCCGCCAGACCGTCGCGCCGTTGACCGCGTACAGGCGCCGGGAGCCGCGGAAGGCCCGGCGCAGCGCCGTCGCGGTCGAGCGGGGCCCGACCCCGCGCACCCGGTGTGCCGGGCTGGTGGTCAACAGCGCCAGCGCCGGCTCCGTGTCCCCCGTGCCGGCGTCGCCGCTGCGGTCGCTCGCCTGCCCCACCCGCAGGCTGGTGCCGTCCTGGTAGCACCAGCGCAGGAAGCCCCGGCGGATCAGCTGCGGCGCCCCCAGCGCCGCGCGCACGCGCGACTCGGCGTCGCCCAGCCGGACGCCGCCCACGGCGCGGGAGGTGAGGCCACCCTTGGCCGCCAGGCAGCCGCGGGCCCCGGCCGGCGGCACCGCGTAGGGCGGCGCCTTCGCGGCCTTCTCGACGCAGCGCGGGTCGGCCTGTAAGCCGTTGCGCGTGATCATGCCGCCCGTCCCCGGGCCGAACCAGCGGGCGTACTCGGCCGGCATGCCCGGCACCTGGCCCGGGTCCTGCGTGCGGCCGTTGAAGTTGAAGTTCGTGACCCAGACGCCGCCCTCGCCGCGCGCCTTGTCGAAGAAGTAGTGGCCGTCCCACTCGTAGGTCTTGGTCGACCCATCGCCCTGGACCACCGAGCCGCGCCAGTGGTCGGACTGGAAGTAGAAGCACTTGTCCGAGGCCGCGGCGACCCGCGCCGGCTCCTGGGAGAGGAAGTCGACCACCCCCAGCTGGGTCACGTTCTGGCGGCGCTTGTCGAACTCCACGCAGTAGGGATCGGCCTCGGGATGCGGGCCGACCGGCCCGAAGCCGGCCTGCTGGAGCTCGCAGGCGAACGGGTTGGCGCCGTTCCAGCCGGTGGGGTAGTCTGCCGCGACGGCGGCCGGTGCGGCCGTGGCGAGCACGGCGAGAGCGGCGATGACCCCCCGCATGGGAGTCAGTCTAGATAGAGCGCCTCGATCTCCTCGAAGTACTTCTCGGCGATCGGCTTGCGCTTGAGCTTCATCGTGGGGGTCAGCTCGTCGCCGCCGGGCAGCCAGTCCTCGTCCAGCAGCTTGAACTTCTTGATCTGCTCCACCCGCGACAGGCGCTCGTTGGCGCGGCGTACCGCATCGGCCACCGCGGCGATGAGCGTCTCGGTGGCGGACAGCGCGCCCAGGGCGCCGTCGTCGAGGTCGTGCTCGGCCGCGAAGGCGGGCGCGGCGTCGGGGTCGAGGACCAGCAGGGCCACGTTGTAGGGCCGGCGGTCGCCGATCACGCAGGCCTGGCCGATCAGCGGGCTCGCCGCCTTCAGCGCCGACTCGATGTTGGCCGGGGACATGTTCTTGCCCGCCGCGTTGATGATCAGCTCCTTCTTGCGGTCCACGATGCGCAGGAAGCCGTCGTCGTCCATCTCCCCCACGTCGCCGGTGAGCAGCCAGCCGTCGGGGTCGAGCGCCTCCGCGGTGCGATCGGGCTGGTTGCGATAGCCGCGCATCACGTTGGCGCCGCGTACGAGCACCTCGCCGTCGGGCGCCAGGCGGACCTCGACGCCGGGCAGCGGAAGGCCGACGGTGCCCACGCGGATGTCGTCGCGCGGGTTCACCGTCGCGACCGCCGTCGTCTCGGACATTCCCCACAGCTCGCAGATCGGGACCCCCAGGGCGAGGAAGAACTCCAGGACCGCCGTGGGAATGGGCGCCGCGCCGGACACGAACCACTCCACTTCCTCGAACCCGAGCTTGGCGCGGATCCCGGCCTTCGTCTCGCCGGCCAAACGGCCGGGGTCTGACCCCACCTGGGACTCCAGGGCGGTCTTGAGCTTCTCCCACACGCGCGGCACGGCGCCGAAGACGGTCGGGCGTGTCGAGGCGACGGCCGCGACCACCTGCGCCGGGTCCGGGCACGTGGTGACCGTGAACCCGTGCGCCATCGGGCTGTAGTGGCAGGACCAGCGATCGGCGATGTGGGCCGCCGGCAGGAAGGACACGATGCGCCCGCCCGGGGCGATCGGCGCGAACTCCTGGAGCGCGCGCAGCTCGAACATCATGTTGCCGTGAGTCAGCTCCACGCCCTTGGGCGGCCCCGTGGTGCCCGACGTGTAGATCAGCGTCAGGACGTCGCCGGGTTCGACCTGGCGCCAGGCATGCTCGAGGTCGAAGTCGGAGGTCCCCGCCTGCTCGAGCTCCTCCAGCCCGCCGTCGTCGACCACGATCACGCGCTCCACCGCCGTCCCCTCGCGCGCCGCGTCCACGCGCTCGGCGAACGCCCGCTCGGTGATCACGAGGCGGTTCTGAGCGTCGGCGAACAGGTACTGCAGCTGTTCGGGCGAGGACGTGTTGTACGCCGAGAAGGCGGTGGCGCCCAGGTGCATGGCCGCGCAGTCCACAAGATTGAACTCCGGGCGGTTGGTCAGCATCAGCGCCAGCGTGTCGCCCCGGCCGAGCCCGTGCGCGGAGAGGCCGGCGGCCAGCGCGCGCACGCGACGGGCGTAGTCCGCCCACGTGATCTCCAACGACCCGTCCATGGTGCGCAGCGCGGGCTGGTCCGGGCGATCCGCCACGGTGGCCTGGAACGCGGCGCAGACCGTCAGGGCCTCGAGGCCGGGAGCGGGCGCGCCGGACCTCGCCTCGGGAGTGATCGCCATGGCGGCGACCCTCCCACATCCGGCGGCGTGGGTTCAACCCGTTACGGCGTGGCGGTGACGGCCTCGCCGCGCGCTTCGAGGCGGGCGCGGCGCCGGGCGTTGGAGAGCGCGCGCACGTAGGCGCGGCCCGCCGCCTCGATGATGTCGGTCGACATGCCCTGCCCGGAGGCCGGGCGGCCGTCGAGCTCGAGCACCACCGACACTTCGCCCAGCGCGTCCTGCCCGCTGGTCACGGCGTCCACGCGGAACTCGCGCAGCTTGCCGTCCACGCCGGTGGCGGCGTTGATCGCGCGGAACACTGCATCGACCGGGCCGTCCCCGGTGAACGAGCCGCTGCGCTCCTCGCCGTCCGGCATGCGGACGCCCACCGTCGCGTGCGGGGGACGCCGCGAGGAAGCCTCCACGTCGAACCACTCGAACGTGTAGGCGTCCAGGTCGTCGCGCATCTCGTCGGTCACCAGCGCCTCGAGGTCCATCGCCGTGACCTGCTTCTTGCGGTCCGCGATCTCCTTGAAGCGCTTGAAGGCCTGGTTGAGCGCCTGGCCCTCCACGCGGAAGCCCAGCCCTTCCAGCGCCTGCTGCAGCGCGTGGCGGCCGGAGTGCTTGCCCAGCACCAGGTCGTTTCCCTCCAGGCCCACGGTCCGGGCGTCCATGATCTCGTAGGTGGTGCGCTCCTTGAGCACGCCATCCTGGTGGATGCCCGACTCGTGGGCGAAGGCGTTGCGCCCCACCACGGCCTTGTTGGGCTGCACGGCGTAGCCGGTCAGACGCGAGACCAGGCGGCTCGTGCGAGCGATCTCCGTGGTCACGATGCCGGTGCTCAGCCCGAGGTCGGCCTGGCGTGTGTGCAGGAGCATCGCGATCTCCTCCAGCGCCGCGTTGCCGGCGCGCTCGCCGATGCCGTTGATCGCGCACTCCACCTGGCGGGCGCCGGCCAGGACGCCGGCGAAGGAGTTGGCCACGGCCAGGCCGAGGTCGTCGTGGCAGTGGACGGAGACGACCACGTCGCGCAGGCCCGGCACCAGCTCGTACAGGCGCGTCAGGTAGTCCGTGTACTCGTGGGGCATCGTGAAGCCGACGGTGTCGGCGATGTTGATCGTGGTCGCGCCCTCCTCGAGGGCGATCGCGCACACCTCGGCGGTGAACTCCACGTCGGCGCGGGTGGCGTCCATGGGCGAGAACTCCACGTCCTCGACGTAGCCGCGTGCGTGGGCGACGGCGGCGCGAGCCTGGCCCTTGACGTCGTCGCGCGTGGTCTGGAGCTGGTGCTCGATGTGGATGTCCGACGTGGAGATGAAGGTGTGGATGCGCGGACGCTCGGCGTCGCGCACGGCCTCGTAGGCGGCGTCGATGTCGGCCACGTGCGTCCGGGCCAGCCCGGCGATGATCGGGCCCTCCACGGTCCGGGCGATGGCCTGCACGGCCTCGGCATCGCCGGGCGAGGTGACAGGGAACCCCGCCTCGATCACATCCACGCCCAGCCGGGCCAGCTGCTGGGCGATCTCCAGCTTCTCCCCCGTGTTGAGCGAGATGCCGGGCGACTGCTCGCCGTCGCGCAGCGTGGTATCGAAGATCAGTACTCGGTTGGGGTCCTGCGGCATGTCGTCGTCTCCTTTGTCCA
>JAWVFR010000059.1:0-88470 GCA_033855845.1 Solirubrobacteraceae bacterium | reverse complement strand
GCCGTCACCCGTGGTGTTCTGCTGGCCGCCCCCGGAGCCGCCGCCACCGCTGGCCACCACCGTCGCGGTCGCGGTGGTCGTCGCCCCGGTGGGATCGTGGATCGTGGCCGTGTAGGCGCCGGGCATGTTGCTGGACCCCGGCGGCGGGAAGTAGTAGGTCCCGCTGCCCGACCCGTCGGTCGTGATCGACCGGGTCGGGTCCTGGCCCCCGTTGGGCCGCACGATCGTGAACGTGACGTTCGCGTTCGGCGAGAAGCCCGATATGTGCAGCGTGAAGGCGTCGTTCTGCCCGCCCGTTGAAGGCGTGAAGTACGCCTGCGGGTTCACCTGCGGGCCCTGGGACGGAGTCGTGGGGGTGGTGGTCGTGGCGGCGGAGCCCATCACCGGCGGTGGGTGCTTGTAGACCTCGTAGCAGTCGCTCCACGGGTTGCACTCCGGCGGCGGGTGGTAGTTGGGCGGGCACCCGTAGCACGTGGCCTCCGGGATGTAGACCGGCTCCAGCAACGGGTTGCCGCACCGGCACCGCGCGCGCGGCACGCCGTGGTCGTCGACCAGCACGGCCGATCCGGCCTGCAGGATCGCCTGGTAGCTCGTCGCCCGCCCGCCCACGAAGGAGTGGTTGGTCACGCGCGTGTCGCGGGTCAGGGTGACCGTCCGCAGCCGGCGGATGTAGCGCGCCACCGACGCGTACGTGGGCTCGATCCCGACCACCCGGGCCCACACGCGCAGGCGGTCCGGGCGCGCGCGCAGCGAGCGGATCAGCAGCTCGCGGTCGCACACCAGGTCCGAGCCGGTCCCGCCGTAGGGGCCCGAGCCCACCTTCACCCTGTCCGGGCCCTGCACGTCGGCGGCGCTGGAGAACGGGTTCGGCCCGGGCTCGGTCGGCTTCTGGAAGCGCACGACCTGGCCCTTCGCCGTCTTGCTCCCGCCGTCGCCGCTTCCGCACGCGGCGACGAAGCACAGCGTCAGGACCAGCAAAAGGGCCCCGCACAGGGGCCTCCATTCCGTCACGGGGCGAGTCTATGCCGCCGAAACGCCCGGGATCAAGCCGCTTCGGGCTGCGAGGCGCCGGCGGCGGTCGCGTCCGTCGCGCCCGCTTCCGCCTCGGCCTCGGGCGGCTTGGCGCCCTCGCGGGCCCAGGCCTCGTCGAACTCCACGCGCCACTTGCCCTCGTCGTTCTGCTGGAGGGCCAGCTTGGCGCGGAACGACCGCCCGGAGCGCCCCTTGAAGCCCGTGACCGGCTTGGCCGTGCGCCCGGTGGCGATCAGCTCCTTGGCCACGGCGACCGGAAGCTGCTTGCCGGCCTTGGACTTCCAGATCACGAAGCCGCAGCCCGGGTCCTCGCGCGACCAGCACGAGTAGCCCTTGCGGTTCTCGGAGATCTCACGCCCGCACACCGGACAGGGGCCCAGCTTCGCGCGCGGGATGCGCACGCCCTTGAGCGTCTCGTCCAGCTGCTTGACGGTGGAGTCCGCGAACTGGGCGATGTCGCCCATGAACTTCTCGCGCGTGTCGTCGCCCTCCTCGATCTTGGCCAGGCGGGCCTCCCACTCCCCGGTCAGCGAGGGGGACGTCAGCGGGTGCTCGGCCAGCAGGCGGATGACGTTCAGGCCCTTCTCGGTGCATACCAGCGCCCGGCCGTCGCGCTCGATGTAGCCGACGGTGATCAGGCGCTCGATGATGGCCGCGCGGGTGGCCGGGGTGCCGATCCCCGAGTCCTTCATCGCCTCGCGCAGCTCCTCGTCGTCGACCAGCTTGCCCGCGGTCTCCATCGCGGCCAGCAGGGACGCGTCGGAGTAGCGCCGCGGCGGCTGGGTCTCCTTCTCCAGCGACTCGATCGAGCGCACCTCGGCCGCCTCGCCCTGCTCGAGCTTGGGCAGCCGCTGCTCCTTCTCCTCCTCGTCGTCCTCGCCCTCCTTGGGCGGGCGGTCGGCGCCCTCCGCCGTCTCGCCGTAGACGCCACGCCAGCCGGGCACCAGCAGCACCTTGCCGCGCGTGCGGAACACGTGATCGACGACCGTGGTCTCCACGCGCGTGTTCTCGAACTCCGCATCGGGGTGGAAGACCGCCAGGAAGCGGCGGGCGACCATGTCGTAGACCTTCTTGTCGTCGTCGTTCATCTTGTCGATCCGGTGGGCGGACCGCGTGGGGATGATCGCGTGGTGGTCGGTGACCTTGGCGTCGTTGATCACGCGGGCCAGCGGCAGCACGTCCAGGCCGGTGACGTACTTCGCGCCGGCGGCGTAGACGGGGTTCTGACCCACCAGCTCGGCCGTGGGCTTGATGTCGTTCTTCATGTCCGAGGGCAGGAAGCGGGAGCTGGTCCGCGGATAGGTGAGCGCCGTGTGCTCCTCGTACAGGCGCTGGGCCGCCGCCAGCGTGCGCCGGGCGGAGAAGCCGTAGCGGTTGTTGGCCTCTCGCTGGAGGGTGGTCAGGTCGTACAGCAGCGGCGCCCGCTCCTTGCGCCGCGACTTCTCCAGCTTCGTGATCTCCCCGACCTGGTCGCGGCAGGCGGCCACGACGGCCTCGGCCTCGGCCGCCGTGGCCAGCCGCGGCTTGGCCCCGGCGTGGAAGCGGCCCTCGTACAGGCGCTCGCCGTCGGCGGCGAACTGCGCGTCCACCAGCCAGTAGGGCTCGGGGACGAAGGCGCGGATCTCCTCCTCGCGGCGGGCCAGGATGGCCAGGGTGGGCGTCTGCACCCGGCCCAGCGAGACGGCCCCGTCGAAGGAGGAGCGCAGCCGGATGGTGGCCGCGCGCGTGGCGTTCATGCCCACGATCCAGTCGGCCTCCGAGCGCGAGCGGGCGGCCTGCTCCAGACGCGCCATGTCCGCGCCGGGGCGCAGCTCTCCGAAGGCGTTCTCGATCGCCTGCTTGGTCATCGACTGCAGCCACAGCCGCTGCACGGGCAGCTTGGAGCCGGCCTTCTCGTACAGGTAGGCGAAGATCAGCTCGCCCTCGCGCCCGGCGTCGCAGGCGTTCACGACGTCCTGGACCTGCTCGTTGACCAGCAGCTTGCGGATCACCGACATCTGCTTCTTGGAGCGCTCGTCGCGCACCACGAGCTTGAAGCGGTCGGGAACGATCGGCAGGTCGTCCATCTTCCACTTCTTGAACTTGGGGTCGTACTCGTCGGGCTCGGCGAGCTGGACGAGGTGGCCGACGGCCCAGGTGATGATGTGGTCCGGGCCCTCCAGCCAGCCCTCGTGCTTCTGGAACGGGCCGGGCAGGACGCGCGCCAGGTCGCGCCCGACCGAGGGCTTCTCCGCGATCACGAGGGTCTTCGACATCGGCGGGAGGGTAGCGTGGGGGCATGGCGATGCGGCCTGGGCCCACGCAGTACGCCCGTTCGGGCGACCATCACATTGCCTACAGCGTCACGGGCGGCGGCCCGATCGACTTCCTCTACGTCCCCACCTGGCTGTCGCAGATGGAGCACCTGTGGGACCACCCGCTGGTCGCGCGCTACTTCGAGCGCCTGGCCTCGCGCGTGCGACTGATCATGTTCGACCGGCGCGGCACGGGAATGTCGGATCCCTACGACAGCGCGCCGACGCTGGAGGAGCAGATGGACGACGTGCTCGCGGTGCTCGACGCGGCCGGCTCCCAGCAGCCCGCGCTCTTCGCCCAGCTGGACGGAGGCCCGATGGCCACCCTGTTCGCGGCCACCCGGCCCGAGCGGACGCTGGCCCTGATCCTCTACGGCACGTGGGCACGGACGCTGTGGGCGCAGGACACGCCGTGGGCGAACACGCGCGAGGTGCGCGAGCAGTTCATCCAGGAGCTGGTGGCCGAGTGGGGGACGGGCTTCCGGGCCGAGGTCCTGGCCCCCTCGCTGGCCCGCGACCCCGACTTCCGGGAGTGGTACGCGAAGCTCGAGCGCCTGTCGGCCGGCCCCGGTCAGGTGGAGGAGCTGTCGCGGCTGGCCGGCGAGGTCGACGTCCGCGACGTGCTTCCCTCGATCCAGGTGCCGACCCTGGTCATGCATCGCGAGGAGGACCCGCTCATCGACGTCCGCCACTCGCGCTACCTGGCTGACCACATCCCGGGGGCCAAGCTGGTCGCGCTGCCCGGCGCCGACAACCTGGTGGTGGCCGGGGACGCCGACGCGGTGCTGGACGAGATCTCGGAGTTCTTCACGGGCCGCCGGCCCGTGCGCGAGGCCGACCGCGTCCTGGCCACGGTTATGTTCACCGACATCGTCGACTCCACCCGCCGCGCCTCCGAGCTCGGCGATGCCGCCTGGCGGCGGCTGCTGGAGCGCCACGACCAGCTGGTGCGCCGCGAGCTGGGCCGCTGGCAGGGCCGGGAGGTCAAGACCACCGGCGACGGCTTCCTGGCCACCTTCGACGGCCCGGCGCGGGCGATCCGCTGCGGGAAAGCGATCACCGACGCGGTCGAGGCCCTGGGCGTCGAGGTGCGTGCCGGACTGCACACCGGCGAGTGCGAGGTGCGGGGCGACGACGTGGCCGGGATGGCGGTGCACATCGGCGCCCGCGTGGGGTCGCTCGCGGCGCCGGGGGAGGTGCTGGTGTCCAGCACGGTCAAGGACCTCGTGGTCGGCTCGGGGATTGATTTCGAGGACCGCGGCGAGCACGAGCTCAAGGGCGTCCCGGGCGCCTGGCGGCTGTTCGCCGCTGACGCCTAGCGCGCGCAGGGCCCCGTGCCCACCGGGCCGCGGGCTCGCGCCAGCGCGCCGCGCACGACGTCGTTCGGCACGCCGTAGCCGCCGGGCCGCGGGCTGCCCACCGTGGCGGCGAAGACCGTGGTCAGCACCCTTCCGGCGCCGTCCACCATCGGCCCGCCCGAGTTGCCCGGGCGCACGCGGGCGCGCAGCGAGGTGATCGTCCGCCGCACCGGCCCGCGCCCGTAGGCGTCCTGGGTCAGGACCGACTCGGTCGGGCCGAGCCGGGCAGGCTCCACGTCGTAGGGCCCGTTCTCCGGATAGCCCAGCACCGCGCCCGAGGTGCCGGGGCCGGGGTGGGTGGAGAGCGCGAGGCGCGGCGCGCCCAGCCCGTCCACTGACAGCACGGCGACGTCGTTGGTGGGGTCGAACCAGACCGCCCGCGCTCCGAGCTTGGGCCCGTCGCCGTGCTCCTGCACGACGGTGTCCTGGGTCCCCGCCACCACGTGGGCGTTGGTCACGACCAGGCCCGGCCGCGCCACCCAGCCCGATCCCTCCACCCCCAGGCCGCAGGCGCTGCCCAGCACGCGCACGACCCCGTTGCCGGCCGCGCGCACCTGCGGGTCGCGGGCGATGGCCGAGTCGGGCGGGGCGAGGTTGACGGCGGGCCCGTCGATCCGCGGGAACGGGTCGATCCGCGACAGCGCGTTGAGGATCGCTCCCGAAGGGGGCAGCGCCTGGTTGAGCTCGCGCAGCACGAAGGACCGCTGGACGGTGCGGCGCAGGTCCGGGTCCTGCGCGCTCTGGAGCGCGACCGCGCCGCCGATCCAGGCGATCCCCAGCGCGACGCACGCGGTCAGCCCGGCTCCGAGCAGGCCGTCGACGGCGGTCACCAGGCGCAGGGTGCCCAGCCGGCGGCGGACGGCCAGCCCGACTCCCTCCAGGCCGGCGGACAGGATCGCCCCCGCGAACAGGGCACCCAGCAGCCCGAACAACGGGGCGTAGGGGGAGGAGGAGCCCTGGGGCAGCAGCGCGGGGGCGAGCCGGGTCCCCAGGAACGCGCCGCCCACGAAGCCGGCCAGCGAGAGCGCCCCGACCACAAAGCCCTGCGCATAGCCGTACATCGCCATGAACGCGGTGAAGGCCACGATGACCCAGTCGATCGCGGTCATGGCCGGTCATGCCGTTGCAGGTGGGCCAGTCGCATCATCTACTCTGCCTGCGAAATGGAGGCAGGCAGCACAAGTTACGACGAACCCCGTGCCGAGCGGCCTCCGCGCGAACAGAACCGCCGCTACCGCCTCACCCACCACCTCGGCCCGGTGGCGATTCTGGCCGGCGTCGCGTTCCTCGCCGGCGCGGTGGTCGGAGCCCTCTACGTCCCGGCCGAGCGCGACACCGCCAACCGCTTCGCCCGCGCGTGGGCGCAGGGCAACTACGACGCGATGTACGCGGAGCTGTCCGGCGCGGCCAGGTCCCGGACCTCCGCCCAGAGCTTCCGCGAGGCCTATGCGCAGGCCGCCGCCACGGCCACCGCGACGCGCATCGCGGTGGGCGGCGCGAAGGACCCCAAGGACGGGGTGGTCGAGGTTCCCGTCCGCATCGCCACCCGCGTCTTCGGCACCGTGCGCGGGACGCTTCGCCTCCCCTTTACCGGCGACGGGAAGGACGCTCGCGTCGACTGGCGCCCGGACCTGACCTTCCCGGGGGTGCCGCGCGGCGCCCAGCTGACCCGCGACACGCGCCTCCCGCGTCGCGCGACGCTGCTGGCCCGCAACGGGCGCGCCCTGGCCAAGGGCGACGACCGGTCCACGAGCCTGACCGTCGTGGCCGCCGAGACCGTCGGACAGCTGGGCCCGATCCCGCCCGAGGACCGGTTCGCCCTGCGCGCGCAGGGCTACCCGGACGACGCGCAGGTGGGGATCTCCGGGCTGGAGCGCGCCCTCCAGCCGCGGCTGGCCGGCCGGCCCGGGGGGACCCTGTCGGCGGGCGGGCGCGTCCTCGCGCGCTCGCAGCCGCGGCCCGCGCGGCCGGTCACGTCGACGATCGACCCGCGCCTGGAGGAGGCGACGATCTCCGCGCTGGGCGGCCAGAGCGGCGGCGTCGCGGTCCTGGAGCCGGCCACCGGAGAGGTGCTGGCGCTGGCCGGGACGGCGTTCTCGGCCACCGGGCCGCCGGGCTCGACCTTCAAGGTCATCACCACCACGGCCGCGCTGGAGGACCACAAGGTCAAGCTCAAGGACAAGTTCCCCGTCGAGACCGCGGCGGTCCTCTCCGGCGTGCGGCTGGCCAACGCCAACAGCGAGTCCTGCGGCGGCACCTTCGAGGAGTCCTTCGCCCACTCGTGCAACTCCGTCTTCGCCCCGCTCGGCGTGAAGGTCGGCAAAGCACGGCTGGTGGAGGAGGCCCAGGCCTACGGCTGGAACGAGGCGCCGGCCATCCCTGGCGCGATGGCCGCCTCGATCCCGCCGCCGAGCGGCATCGGGGACGACCTGGACATCGGCTCCACCGCGATCGGCCAGGGCAAGGTGCTCGCCTCCCCGCTGCAGATGGCCTCCGTGGCCGCCACGGTGGGCAACCGGGGGGTGCGCGTGGTGCCGACGGTGGAGCGCGGGCACCGCTCGCGGCGCGTGAAGGTGACCACGCCCGCGCTGGCCGCCACCCTGCGCAAGCTGATGATCGGGGTGGTCAAGTACGGCACCGGCACCGCCGCCGACATCCCCGGCGTCCAGGTCGCGGGCAAGACGGGCACGGCGGAGCTCGGTCTGCCCGCCAACCAGACCGATGCCTGGTTCATCGCCTTCGCGCCGGCGCGGCGCCCGAAGGTCGCGCTCGCCGTCTGGCGCCTGCGCGCCGGGGCGGGCGGTCAGATCTCCGCGCCGATCGCGCGGCAGGTGCTCGCGGCGGCGCTGGGCCGCTAGGCCGGTCTAGACGTCGAGGTCGATCTCGGCCCTGCGCGGGGGGCCGGAGGGACTCTCGATGTGCAGGATCAGCGGGCGGTTGGCCAGCGACTCGTTGGTCACCTTGAACAGCAGCAGCGACCCGCCGATCACGCCCTGCTCGGCCACGCTGTCCACCGCGGGGAGCGTGTCCCCGGGCGCCACCGGCGCGGCGTGGTAGGCGAAGACGTTGTCGGCGCTCATCGGCAGCGGCTCGTAGCGCTTGCCGGTGGTGTCCTCGATCGCGTAGTGCTCGGCGGCGGGATGGCTGTCCCCGGTCCGGTTCCACACCCGCACCCAGACGCCGAACCAGGCCTCGTCGGGCTTGAGCTGGTCGCCGGGGCGGTCGACGCCGATGAAGTACGCCTTGTCCTCGGTGTCCGCCGGGTTGAGCAGGCGCGAGAGCTGCACCTGGTACTGGAGCGGGCCGACGTCGAGGTAGGGGCCCTCGGTCTTCGCGTGGGTGCGCGGGATCTCCTGCCCGCAGGCGGCGAGCGTCAGGGCGCAGGCCAGGGCGGCGAGGGCGACGAGGACAGGACGAGGGCGGCCGGCGGTCACGGCGCGGGCATTCTATTCAGCCGCTGGCGACGGTCGCCCGCTTGCCCCGCTGCTCGCCGTCCTCCAGGATGGCGCGCAGGCGGCGCATGGCCTTGGCGTTCTTGCGCCGCAGCCACGCGCGCGCCCCGAAGGACTCCATGAGCCGGTCGGCGAACGTGGCGGGCTCGATCTCGTTGGTGAACTCCACGCGGGTGGTCCCGCTCGCGCCCGGAGTGAGCGTGTAGATGCCCGTGACCTTGATCCGGTTGAACTTGCCGCCGGTCCCTGACTCGACGATCCGGTAGGGGGCCTCGACCTCGACGAACGACGTGTCGCCCCACGGGAAGCGGTTCCCGGGGGCCGCCAGGCGGAAGCGCGCGCCCGCGCCGCGACCGTAGGAGTCCTCGCGCGTCAGGTGCCAGTCCTTGAGGTAGTGGTCGGTGAACTCCGCGTGGTTCGCGATGTCCGCCAGGTACTCGAAGACTTCCTCGCGGGGCCGGGCGATCGTGACCGAGACCGTGAAGGGATCCACGCGCGGCAGTCTATGCGCCGCCGCGCGGGCGGGCTACGCCGCAGCGCGGGTGACGCGGACCACGCAGTGGCCGTGCTCCGGGCCGTGGACCAACTCGGAGCGCACGGGCTCCTCGCGGCGCAGCGGGCGGCACAGCTCGCAGCGCATCGGGCCGCCCTCGTAGTGGTGGACGCGCTCGCCCACCAGCGGGGTGCGTCCGCAGTCGGCGCACCGGTGGCCCGACCGCGCGCGCATCCCCACGCCCTTGCGCAGCAGCTCGCGCTCGAGTGACGGGATGTCGTGCATCCCCTACGGGTTCGCCGCGGCGCCGGCCCCTCCTCCCGGTTGGACGGAGTGTCACATCAGGGCCGGCCCTTTTGACCGCCGGGGTAAGATGAGAGCCGGTCGCCCGCCCTCGGGCGATGGGGTAAGGAGAAGAAGGTGGAGTCAATCGAGTCGGGCACGCTGGCCGGCATCGGATCGTTTCGGTGCGAAGAGTGCGATTTCGTGGTCAACCTGGCCAACGACGACGCGCTGCCCCGCTGCCCCGGCTGTGGCGGCACGGAGTTCGTCCGCGCCTCGCTGTTCGGCGACGCCCACTTCACCGGCCGCCCCTGGCCCGCGGAGGAGGCCGGCGATCCCGGCTGGCTGGAGGAGACCCGGGCCGAGCTGACCGACGAGGGCGAGTACCTCGCCTTCGACCGCCTGGGAAACGTGAAGGTCTTCGCGCTGCGCAACCAGTGGACGCGCATCGGCCGCAGCCTGGCCGCCGACATCCGCTTCGACGACCCCACCGTCTCGCGCCGCCACGCCCTGATCGTTCGCGGCCCCGACGCCGTGAAGGTGCTCGACGACCGCTCGCTGAACGGCGTGTTCGTCAACGGCGAGCGGGTGGAGTGGAGCGCGCTCCAGGACGGCGACGAGGTGCTGGTCGGCTGCCACAGCCTGCGCTTCATCGAGGTCCTCGCGGCGGGCACCGAGCGTCCCGCGGCCGGCGGCCCGCGGCAACAGCTCACCGCTTAGCAGCGGCCTGGCCCGGCCGCTACGCTGCCCAGCGATGGCGGCGACGATCGCAGTCCTCTCCCAGAAGGGGGGAACCGGCAAGACCACGGCGGTACGGACGCTGACCGACATCATGCGCCGCGTGGGCCTGGACACCCTGGCCGTCGACCTGGACCCGCAGGGCAACCTCTCCGACTACTTCGACGTCCCGCCCGACGCCGACCCGACCGTCGCCGACGTCCTGACGGGGCGTGCGCAGGCCAGCGACGCGATCCACGCCGACGTCATCCCCGCGAATCTCCAGCTGGCCGAGGCCGAGCTGACCCTGGGCGGGAAGATGGGCCGCGAGCTCACTCTGCGCCGCGCCCTGCGCGACCTCGAGCGCGCCTACGACGTCATCCTGCTCGACTGCCCGCCGTCGCTGGGCCTGCTGACCGTCAACGCGCTGGTGGCGGCCGACCACGCGCTGATCACGGCCGAGGCCCAGTACTTCGCCATGCAGGGGGTGGAGCAGGCGCTGGAGGTGATCGAGCTCGCGCGCGACAACCTCAACCCCGACCTGGCGTGGCTCGGCGTGGTGCTCAACCTGGCCGACATGCGGACCGTCCACTCGCGCGAGGCCCACGCCTCACTGGCCGAGGCGTTCGGGGACCGCGTGTTCGAAACCACGATCCGCCAGTCCATCGCCTACGCCGAGTCGGCCGAGCGCGGGGTGTCGATCCTCGACCACCGCCCCGACCTGGGCGCCGACTACCTCGCGCTGTCCGCCGAGCTGCTGGACCGCCTCGGCCTGGCCGGCGCACGCGGGCGCCTCGACGCCCTGTCGGGCGAGCCGGCCGCCAAGCGATGAGGACGGCCGCGGCGCGAGCCGCGGCGGCGCTGGCGCTCCCGGCTGCGGCGCTCGTCGCCGCGGGCTGCGGCGGCGAGGCGGTGAAGGCGCCCGCCGCGACCGCCCCTCCGCCGTGGATCAAGCCCGCCGGGGCGCCCGGGGGCATCCCGGGGCGGGGGACCGTCACCGCGTTCGTGAAAGTGGACAAGGTGCTGCGCGCGCGGCCCGGCGGCCGGACGCTGGCGCGGCTGCCGCGCCACACCGGGTTCGGGTCGCCGCGTATCGTCGCCGTCGTGTCCCGGCGCGGGCGCTGGCTCGGCATCCTCGCCCCCGAGCTGCGCAACGGGCAGATCGGCTGGATCGACGCCCGTCGCGGGGTCCAGCTGTACCGGACCGACTGGAGCCTGGAGGCGTTGCTGTCCAAGCGGCTGCTGCTGGTCCGGCGGGGCGGGAAGGTGGTGGACCGCGTCCGCGTGGCGGTCGGGCGTCCGAGCGCGCCCACGCCCACCGGCCTGTTCGCGGTGACCGACAAGCTGACCACCAGCGGGGCGGACAGCCCGTACGGCTGCTGCGTCCTGCCCCTCACCGGCCACCAGCCCAGCCTGCCCCAGGGCTGGGGCGGCGGCGACCGGCTGGCCATCCACGCCACCCCGGCCGAGCAGAGCATCGGCCACGCCGCCAGCCTCGGCTGCCTGCGGGCCACCGGCACCGTCATGCGCCGGCTGGTCCGCGAGGTCCCCCTGGGGACCCGCGTGCGCATTCGGCCCTAGAGCTCGCGCACCGATGCGCCCTCGGGCTCGAACGGCACCCGGCGGATGTCCGCGCCGGGCGCCTCGCGCCGCAGCGCCTCGACCACGCCGCCGGTCTGCTCGTAGTGCGTCCAGACCAGGACGGCCGGACCGGCTCCGGAGATCGTTGCGCCCAGGGCGCCCAGCTGCGGCGCCCGCTCCACCAGCCGCAGCGACTCGGGGTACAGGTGCGCGCGCGGGGGCTGGTGCAGGCGGTCGTGCAGGCCCCGGGCCACCAGGTCCCACTCGCCCCGGGCCAGCCCGAGCGTGAGCAGGGACGCGTGCGCGACGTTGAACACGGCGTCGGCCAGCGGCACCTGCTCGGGAAGGGCGGCGCGGGCGTCGGGGGTGCGCACGGGTGGGGCGTCGGGCATGACCACGACGGCCTCCAGCCCCGCGGGCACGTCGAAGCGGGTGGCGCCGCCCTCCGCGCACACGACGAACCCGCCCAGGAGCGCCGCGGCGGCGTTGTCGGGATGCCCCTCCAGCTCCACCGCGTGGGCCAGCAGGTCGACGTCCAGCTCGAACAGGTGGTCGGCCGCCATCAGCCCGGCCACGGCGGCGGCGGCGCTGGAGCCCAGCCCCCCGGCCGTGGGAATCGGGGAGCGGATGCGGAAGGTGAAGTCGTCGGCCGGGTGCAGGCGCTCGAACGCGCGCACCACGAGGTTGGAGCGGTCGCGGGGGACGTCGAGGTCGGTCTCCACCGTGAACTCGCCGGTCTCCTCCACCTCCAGCTCCAGGTGGACCTGGAGCGCCGCGGCCAGCGCGTCGTAGCCGGGCCCCAGGTTGGCGGAGGAGGCGGGGGCGCGAACCAGGCGCCGGCGGTTCATCGGCGGGCGGGCTCCATCACCGCGGCCTCCAGCGCGTCCAACTCGGCCGGGCACGGCACGACCGCGCCCGCATGGTCCAGCGCGGTCTGCGGGTCCTTGAGCCCGTGCCCGGTGAGCACGCAGACCACCCGCTGCGCGTCGCCGGCGCCGTGGCGCAGCAGGCCGGCCACCGAGGCGGCCGACGCCGGCTCGCAGAACACGCCCTCCCCGGCGGCCAGCAGCCTCCAGGCGTCGAGGATCTCGTCGTCGCTGACGGCGCGGATCGCGCCCGAGGACCCGACCACCGCGCCCATCGCCTCCTCCCAGCGCGCCGGGTTGCCGATGCGGATCGCGCTGGCCACGGTCTCGGGGTCGGCCACCGGCGAGCCATGCACCAGCGGCGCCGCGCCCTCGGCCTGGAAGCCCAGCATCCGCGGCGCCACCCCCGCCTCCTGGAAGCCCTTCCAGTATGCGGTCACGTTCCCGGCGTTCCCGACCGGGATGGCCAGCGCGTCGATCTCGCCCAGGTCGTCGAGGATCTCGAAGGCGGCCGTCTTCTGCCCCTCCAGGCGGAAGGCGTTGACCGAGTTCACCAGGGCGATGGGATGGCGCCCCGCCAGCTCGCGCACCAGCGCGAGCGCCTGGTCGAAGTTGCCGCGCAGCGCGATCACGCGCGCGCCGTGCATGAGCGCCTGGGCCAGCTTCCCGGTGGCGATCTTGCCCTCGGGGACGATCACCGCGCCCGTCAGCCCGGCCCGCGCCGCGTAGGCGGCGGCGCTGGCCGCGGTGTTGCCGGTCGACGCACAGATCACGGCCTTGGCGCCCTCGCGCACCGCGGCGGACACGGCGCACGTCATCCCCCGGTCCTTGAACGAGCCGGTGGGGTTGGCACCCTCGAGCTTGAGCCACACCTCGGTTCCCGCGCGCTCGGAGATCCGCGGCGCGGGGACGAGCGGCGTCGAGCCCTCGTGCAGCGACACCACGGGGTCGTCGGGACCGAAGGGCAGCCGGTCGCGGTAGCGCTCGATGAGGGGAACGCTCAGACGAACTCCTCCTCGATCACGCGGATCGCCCGGGTGGCCCGCACGAAGCCCAGGCCGCCGATCAGGTCCAGCGCGGCGAAGAAGTGCGACTCGGGCACGGGGTGGACGACCATCACCAGACGCGCCTGATCGCCCAGCCCCTTCTGCACGACCGACTTCACCGAGATTCCCTGGAGGCCGAGCACCTGCGCGATCTGCCCGAGCACCCCGGGCTCGTCGTCGACTTCCAGGTGCAGGTAGAACGCCGACGTCGCGTCCGTCACCACCTCGAGGTCGTACGTCCAGTCGACCTGGGGCGGCGCCGGGATCATCGCGGTCACCACGTCGCCGAGCACGGCGGTCGCCGTCTGCGGCCCGCCGGCGCCGGGGCCGGACATCGTGATCTCGGTGAACGCCGGCGCCTCGACCGTGACGGCGTTGAACGGGCCGGACACCGAGGCCAAAGGGTGGCCGGGATAGAGGAACACCGGGTGCACTCGCACCGACAGCCCGCCGTCGACCCGCTCGGCCGTGCCGATCAGCTTCAGCGCGAGGTTCAGCTCGGCCGCGTACTCCAGGTCGTCGGGCGTGATCTGCTCGATGCCCTCGTAGGGGACCTGGTCGAGGTGGACGGGAGTCCCGAAGGCCAGGCGGGCGAGGATCGCCATCTTGGCCGCAGCGTCCTTGCCGGTCACGTCCTCGGTCGGGTCGGCCTCGGCGAAGCCCAGCTCCTGGGCCTGGCCCAGCGCGTCCTCGTACGAGGCGCCCGTGCGCGCCATCTCGCTGAGGATGTAGTTGGTCGTGCCGTTGACGATCCCGTGGAGGCGTTCGATGCGGGTCACGGCCAGCGTCTCCTGCAGCACCCGGACCACCGGGACCACCCCCGCGACAGCCGCCTCGAAGCGCAGCTGGACCTGCGAGCGCTGCGCGGCCGCGTACAGCTCCTCGCCGTGCTGGGAGAGCAGCTGCTTGTTCGCCGTGACCACGTGGCGGCCCGACTCCAGCGCGCGCAGCACGTACTCGCGCGCCGGCTCGATGCCCCCGATCAGCTCCACGACCAGGTCCGACCGCGCGAGTATCTCCTCGAAGTCGCCCTCGGAGCGGGTCAGCACGCCGACCAGCTCGGGGCGGCGGCCGACGGTGCGGGCAATGTTCTCCGCCCGCTCCTCCAGGAGCTGCGCGAAGGCCGCGCCCACCGTCCCGCGGCCCAAGAGGCCGACCCTAAACGACGTCACGGCCGGCCAGGTCCTCGTAGGTCTCGCGGCGCACGACCACCCGCGACTCGCCGTCGCGGCAGAAGATCACCGGCGGGCGCGGGACGCCGTTGTAGTTGCTGGCCATGGCGTGACCGTAGGCGCCCGTGGCCGGCGTGACCAGCACGTCACCGGGCCGCGGGTCGTGCAGATGCACGTCGCGGACGATCACGTCGCTGGACTCGCAGTGCTTGCCGGCCACGTGGCACAGCTCGCCGCCGGGCACGAGCTGGTCCGCGAGCGCCGCCTCGTACACAGCGCCGTAGAGCATGGGCCGCAGGTTGTCGGACATCCCGCCGTCCACCCCCACGTAGGTGGAGACATCGCGCTTGACCGTCATCACGCGGTACAGCGTCACCCCGGCGTTGGCCACCAGCGCGCGCCCCGGCTCGATCAGGATCCGCTTGCCAGCGCCCAGGATCTCGCGCACCGCGCCGGCCTTGGCCTCCACGTAGGCCTCGATGGACGGCGGCTCGTCCTGCGCCGTGTACGCCACGCCCAGCCCGCCGCCCAGGTTGTAGACGGGGAAGTCGCCCAGCCCGGCGATGGCCTCGATGGCCTTGCGGAACGAGGCCAGCTCGAAGATCTGCGACCCGATGTGCATGTGCAGCCCGACCAGCTCCAGGCGGTCGGACCCGCGCAGCCGGTCGATCGCCGCCCGGGCGTCGTCCAGTCCCAGCCCGAACTTGGAGTCCACCTGGCCGGTGGAGATGAAGTCGTGGGTGCTGGGCTTCACGCCGGGACGGACCCGGACAAGGACGCGCTGCGACGAGCCCGCGGGGACGAGCTCCTCCAGGCGGTCGATGTCGTCGAAGTTGTCCACCACCACGTGGCCGACCCCGGCCTCCACCGCCTCGCGCAGCTCTTCGCGCGACTTGGCGTTGCCGTGCAGGTAGATCCGCTCGGGGTCGAAGCCGCCGCGCAAGGCCAGCGCCAGCTCGCCTCCCGACGCGACGTCGCAGGCCAGCCCCGCCGCGGCGAACAGCCGGTAGGCCGCGGTGCAGGGAAAGGCCTTGGACGCGAACAGCACGTCGGACTCCCCGTCGTGGTGGGCGGCCAGCGCCTCCACGAAGGACCGCGCGCGGGCGCGCAGGTCGTCCTCGGCCACCACGTAGGCCGGGGTGCCGTGCTCGGCCGCCAGCTCGAGCACGTCGCAGCCGCCGACCTCGAGGTGACCGTCCTCGTTGATCCGGCTGCCGAGGGGATAGACGTGGGAGAGCGCGGTGGCCGCCATGCGGGCGCCATTATCCCCGCATGCGGTTCTTCGACCTGCTCAACCGCCGGCGCGACATGCCGCTGCCCGACCCGCCGGCGCGGCTGGGCGTGCACGAGGGCCTGGCCTACGCGCTGTTCCTGCCGCCCGGCGAGCCCCGCGGGGGCGTGGTGATCCTGCACGGCGCCGGCTCGGCCAAGGAGAGCCACTTCGACTTCGCCCGCGCGGCCCGCGCGGCCGGGTTCGCCGCGGTCGCGTTCGACCAGCGCGGCCACGGGGAGAGCGGCGGGCGCCTGGACGGCCGGATGCTGGACGACGTGGCGGCGATCGCCTCGCTGGTCCCGCGCCCGCTGGCGCTGCGCGGGTCCAGCATGGGCGGCTACGTGGCCCTGCTGGCGGCCGGGCACCTGGACGCGGACGCCGTGGTCGCGATCTGCCCGGCGGGGGCGGACATGCTGCTGCGCGGGTTGCGGGCCGGCCGCTTCGAGTTCGAGTCCGACGACGCCGCGCTGGAGGGGTTCCTGAGCGAGCACGACCTCGACACCGCGGTCGCGCAGCTGCGCACGCCGATGCTGCTCCTGCACGCCGAGGGTGACGAGCAGGTGCCGGTCGACCACTCGGTCGCCCTGCACCGGGCGTCGGGATCGCCGCGCAAGCGGCTGATCGCGCTGCCTGGCGGACACCACCGCTCGATCCAGCACGACCCCGAGATGCAGGGGGAGTCCCTGCGCTGGGTCGAGAAGGCCTTCGCGGACGCTTAGGGCTTGAGCAGGCCGCCGGCCGTCTGCGTCACGTGCTGGACCGTGTCGGCCGCGGTGTTGCCGGCCTGCCCGACCGTGCTCCCGACCGGCCCGCCGACCGTGCTCCCGACGGTGCGGCTGGTGTCGCGGATCGTCTGCGCCACGCCGCTGCCCGCCTGCTGGACGGTGCCCGCGACCTGGTTGCGCACCGGGCCCGTGTCGATGAGCCCGGGTGAGCCCGAGCCTCCGCCGCCGTTGGAGGCGGCGCCCGCGGGAAGGGTGGACACGATCGCGCCGCCCGGCCCGGTCACGGGGGCGCCCCGCAGCACCGCCGCTCCGTTGTTGGCCAGGACGACGCCCGGCGCGCCGAACGTCGGGCCCGCGGGCGTGGCCGCCACCGCGCCGGCCGCGGTGCCGGCGCCGGCGGCGACGGCGAGCGTGCCGGGCTGGTCCCAGGCCACGGGCGGCTCGTCGTTGACGAAGATGTTGCCGACGCGGTCGGCGAAGCCGGCGGGCCAGCCGTTGAAGGCGATGACCGCGCTGGCCACCAGGAAGACGCAGGCGGCTGCGGCCACGAGGGAACCCGTGGTTCCCAGTCCTGCGATGAAGGCCCGTTTCGTCCGCATGACGTTCGGGGGGCGCACCCCCAGGTTTCGGGTATCGGCATTCCGGCCGAAGACCTTTAGCCCTTCTCCGT
Organism: Solirubrobacteraceae bacterium; assembly: GCA_033855845.1. GTDB lineage: Bacteria > Actinomycetota > Thermoleophilia > Solirubrobacterales > Solirubrobacteraceae > AC-38. The sequence goes on along the minus strand of JAWVFR010000059.1, from coordinate 71,509 downwards.
GGACGAGGTTAGCCCTCTTCGCGCCGCGATTCCAGCCGCCGGGCCAGCAGCGCCGGCACGGTGACCAGGCGGTAGCCGCGCCGGCGCAGCGTGCGCACGATCCGCGGGAGCGCGGCGACGGTCTGAGCGCGCGGCCCGCCGCCGTCGTGCATGAGGACGATCGCGCCCGGCCGGGCGCCGGACAGGACGGTGCGCGCGATGGCCCGGGCGCCGGGCCGGGTGTAGTCGCGGCTGTCCACCGACCACATCACCACCAGCATCCGCTGGCGGCGCGCGATGGTCAGGGTGCGCCGGTCGTAGGCGCCGTAGGGCGGGCGCAGCAGGCGCGGCGCCGGGAACCCGCGGCGCCGCAGCGCCGCGGCCTGGCCGCGTACCTGGAGCACCTGGTGGCGGAAGGAGAGGGCGGGCAGCGGCGGGTGGTCGACGGTGTGGTCGCCCACCGCGAAGCCACCGCGGCGCACCGCGTCCAGCGCGCCGGGCCAGCGCCGGAACATCGAGGCCACCGGGAAGAACGTCGCCGGCGCGTGCATCCGCAGCAGCGCGCGCACCACCGCGGGCGTGTAGGGGCCGGGCCCGTCGTCGAAGGTCAGGGCGATCTCGCGGCGCCGGCCGCTGCCCCGGCGGACGAGCGTGCGCCGCGCCAGCACGCGGTCGACGGAGTCGCCGGGCGGGGGCGGAACGGCGCCCTCGGGGATCCAGGTCCCGAGCCGCATTGCCGCCAGGGGCGCCGCCGGCTCCGGGACCGCCGCGGTCGTGGCGTCCTGCGAGTGCGCCGCGAGGGCGGCCGCGGTCAGCGCGGCGAGCGCGACCAGGGCGAGCGTGGCGGTGTTGCGGCGGCGGGACATGCGCTAAATGAGACTCAGTATCAAACTTACGATAACCTCGGCGGCCGATGCTGGAAGCCTTCGACCTGCCGTTCGTGCAGCGCGGCGTACTGGAGATACTCGCGCTCTCGGTCGGCGCGGGCCTGGCGGGGACCTGGATCGTGCTGCGCGGGCTGGCCTTCTTCTCCCATGCGGTGGGCACCGCCGCCTTCCCGGGCCTGGTGCTGGCGGACGGCCTGGGGTTCGCCCCCGCGCTCGGCGCCCTCGGCGTGGCCCTGCTGTTCGCGCTCGCCGTGTCGCGGCTCGCACGCGCAGGCGAGTACGACAGCCTGACCGCGCTGGTGCTGGTGGGGGCGCTGGCCGCCGGGGTGATCCTGGCCAGCGACGTCTTCCACTCCGGTTCCCACGTGGAGAGCCTGCTCTTCGGCAGCCTCCTGCTGGTCGGGACCGGCGACATCGTCCTCGCCGCGGCCGTGAGCGCGGGCGTGCTGGCCGCGAGCCTGCTGCTGGGCCGGCGCTGGCTGGCCCTCGGCTTCGACCCCGGCGCGGCCCCCGCCCTCGGGCTGCGCGGCCGCGCCCACGACCTGGCGCTGCTCGCGCTCGTCGCGGTCGCGGCGGTGGCCGTCCTGACGATTGTGGGCGCGCTCCTGGCGACCGCGCTGCTGGTCGTGCCCGCCGCCACGACCCGCCTGTGGACGCAGCGACTGCCCGCGTGGCAGCTGGCCACGGTCGGCCTCGTGGCGGTCGAGGGCGTCGCCGGGCTGTGGCTGTCCGCGCAGACCGACGCGCCGCCCGGGGCGACGATCGCGGTGATCGCCGGCGGCGCCTTCGTGGTGGCGGCGCTGGCCCGGTGGGCGCGCGCCCGGGTGCGGCCGGCCCCGGCGCTCGCCGCCGCGGTAGTCGCGGCCGCGCTCGCGCTGGCCGGCTGCGGCACGGCGGGGAGGTCCGGCGACGGGCTGCAGGTGGTGGCGACCACCACGCAGCTCGCCGACTTTGCCCGCGCGGTCGGAGGCGACGGCGTCCACGTCACCCAGCTGCTCCAGCCCAACACCGATCCCCACCAGTACGAGCCGCGACCGTCCGACGTCGCGGCGGTCGCCCGCGCGCGGGTGGTCTTCGTCAACGGAGGTCCCCTGGACCAGTGGATCGGCAACGTGGTCCAGCAGTCCGGCGGCGATCCCCGGCGCGTGGACCTCAGCCGCGGCATCCCCGTGAAGCTGCGGGGCGACGGCGGCCTCGACCCGCACTGGTGGCACGACCCGCGCAACGTCGAGGCGGCGGTGGCCGAGATGCGCGACGCGCTCGCGGCCGCCGACCCCGGGCGCCGCGCACAGTTCCAGCGCAATGCCGCGGCCTACGTTTCCCGCCTGCGCGCGCTGGACCGCAGGATCGAGGCGTGCCTGCGCGCGATCCCGGCCGCGCAGCGCAAGCTGGTCACCGACCACGACGCCTTCAACTACTTCGTGGCCCGCTACGGCATCCGCTATGTGGGCGCGGTGATCCCCTCCCAGACCACGGCCGCCCAGCCGTCGGCCGGCGAGCTGGCGAGCCTGGTGGCGCTGATCCGGCGCACCGGGGTGCACGCGGTCTTCCCCGAGAAGTCGGTGAGCCCCCGGCTGGTGCAGGCGATCGCGCGCCAGACCGGGGCCAGCGCCCGCTACACGCTCTACGGCGACACGCTCGGCCCGGCCGGGTCGCCCGGGGCGACCTACCTGGGGATGGAGCGGGCCAACGCCGACGCGCTGGCCCGGGGGTTCAGCGGGGGAGCGCGGGGCTGCCCATGAGCTCGGAGTGGGCGGTCGAGGCGAGCGGGCTGGCCGCCGGCTACGGCGGCGCGCCGGTCCTGCGCGACGTCTCCTTCCGCGTGGGCCCCGGGCGCATCGTCGCCGTCCTCGGACCCAACGGCGGGGGGAAGACGACCCTGTTCCGCGCGATGCTCGGCGAGCTGCAGCCCGCCGCCGGGAGCGTGGAGCTGCCGGCGCGTCCCGCCGCGGTCCCCCAGACCGAGCGCTCGCGCCTGGACTACCCGGTGAGCGCCCTGGACGTAGCGCTGATGGGGACGATCCCCGGCCGCCCGTGGTGGAGCCGGCCCGGCCGCGCCGGCCGCGAGCGGGCGCTGGCGGCGCTGGAGCAGGTGGGCCTGGCCGGCGAGGCGCGCGCGTCCTTCGGGGAGCTCTCGGGCGGCCAGCGCCAGCGCGTGCTCGTCGCGCGCGCACTGGTCCAGGACGCTCCCGTGCTGCTGCTCGACGAGCCCTTCTCCGGCCTCGACGCGCCCAGCTCCCGGCGGCTCGGCGACCTGCTGGCCCGGCTGGCCGGGGAGGGAAGGGCGGTGTTCGTGGCCACGCACGACCTCCCCCAGGCGCGCGCCTGGGACCTCGTCCTGTGCCTGAACGGGCGCCAGCTCGCCTTCGGAGCGCCGGAAGAGACCCTCACGCGCGAGGTGGTCGAGGCCACCTACGGCGGCGCCATCGTCGAGGTTCCCGGCGGCGGCGGCCGCGGGATCCTGCCCGCCCACCACCACGGCCATGGGCACTGACTCATGAGCGCGCTGTGGTCCTTCCTGGCCGACCCGTGGGCGGACCCGGTGACCCGACGGGCGCTCGTGGAGGTGGCCCTGCTCGGCATGGCCGGCGGCGCCCTGGGCTGCTGGGTCGTGCTCTACGGGCTGTCCTACAGCGCGGAGTCGTTGGCCCACGGGATGCTGCCCGGGCTCGTGGTGGCCGCGCTGGCCGGCGCGCCGCTGATCCTGGGCGGCGCGGTGGGCATCGCGCTGGCGGCCGGCGGCGTGGCCCTGGCCGCGCGCACCCCGGCGGTCGGCGGCGACACCGGCGTGGCCATCGTGGTCACGACGCTGCTGGGCCTGGGGGTGCTGCTGGCCCTGTCGCCCGCGTCGCCGCCGGGACTCGGGCTGCTGCTGTTCGGCGACATCCTCGGGGTGACGGACTCCGACCTCGCGCTGGCGGCCGGGCTGGTCGTGCTGGTGGCGGGCGTCCTGTTCGTGCTGCGCGACCGGCTGCTGGCGGCCGGGTTCGACCGGTCCGGTGCGCGGGCCCTGGGGATCTCGCCCACGCGCATGGATGCCGTCGTCCTGCTGCTGCTGGCCGCCGCCAGCGTGGTGGCGGTCCAGGGCCTGGGCAACCTCCTGGTGGTCGCGGTCCTGGTCGGCCCGGCGGCGACGGCGCGCCGCCTGACCCACCGGCTGGGGCCGATGGTCGCCACCTCGGTGGCGGTCGCCGCCGGCTGCGGGATCGCCGGTCTGTACGTCTCCTACCACGCGCGCACGGCCGCCGGGGCCTCGGTCGCCGCGGCGATCGTCCTGGCCTACCTGGTCGCCGTGGCGGCGACCGCCCGTCCCCGGACCACGATGGAGGCCGGTGCCCAAGCGGACGCCCGATAGCTGGCGCGAGCACGCCGAGCGCGCGCTGCGCGACGCGGGCTACCACCGCGGCGGCGCCCGCGAGGCGGTGCTGGGGCTGCTCGCCGACCAGGCCTGCGCGCTCAGCGCCCAGGAGATCGACGACCGCCTGCGCGCCGGCGACCGCGCCGTGGGCCGGGCCAGCGTGTACCGCGTGCTCGAGCAGCTGGCCGAGCTCAAGCTGGTCATGCGGGTGGAGGTGGGGGACGGGATCGCCCGCTACGAGCCCAACCGGCCGGGGGGCGAGCACCACCATCACGTGGTGTGCGACACCTGCGGCCAGATCGAGCCCTTCGAGGATCCGGACCTCGAGCTCGCGATCCACCGGCTCTCCTCGCGCCTGCGCTTCGACGTCGGCGAGCACGACGTCGTCCTGCGTGGCGAGTGCCGCGCCTGCCGCTCGTGACGGGCGCCACGAGGCCCGTGCCCGCCTGCAACATTCCGTTCAGGCGTCCGCTACACTCCCGCCGCGTCGCAGTCTTGCCGAATCCGGAGGCATACCCATTGCCACCGGAACGGGGGAACCAAGGCATCCGGCTCGAACACCGGATGCTCGGGGCGAATCCGCGTATTGCCACGCGGTAGCGCTGCCCTTTCAGCGCGAGCCCGTCAGCTAACCCCGTAGGCCCAAGCAAGGGAGACGGAATGCTGACCCGCGCCACTTCGCGCAAGTCGAATAGCAGGAAGATCGCCGCGGCCCTGGCCGCAGCCTGCGCCTGCGCGCTCGCGATCAGCCTCCCCGCCGCGGCGTCGGCCCAAACCGCCGCCGGCTCGTCCTACGGCGGCACGCAGTTCTACACCCAGCCCGTCATCACCGCCCTGCAGTGCCAGAAGCTCTGCACGGCCTCCGCGCGCGTGAGCCAGTCCGGCTCGGTCAGCGTCAAGGAGAAGGGCGTCCTGCGCATCCGCGGCCGCGACTTCACGGACGTGGCGCAGGTGCTGTTCGTCGGCAGCTCGAGCTACGGCGACAACGTCACCGCCAAGCCGATCACCGTCGGCCACAGCTTCATCGACGTCAAGGTGCCCGTCCAGGCCGCCTCCGGCAAGGTCATCCTGCTCGACCCGGCGGGCAAGGGCTCCAGGGCCAGCGCCGCGCGCCTGAAGATCCTGCGCGACGCCAGCGCGCTGAGCGCCCAGGGCCTGATCTGGCCGGTCACCGGCATGATCACCGGCGTGTTCGGCGAGAACCGCGGCGACCACATGCACACGGGCCTGGACATCGCCACGGCGTCGGGCACCAACATCAAGGCGGCGGCCGACGGCCGGGTCATCCTCCAGGGCCCGCAGGGCGGCTACGGGAACTTCGTCTGCCTCCAGCACGCGGTGCTGGTGACGTGCTACGCCCACCTCTCCGCCTACGCGACCCGCTACGACCAGTTCGTCCGCCAGGGCCAGTCGGTGGGGCGCGTCGGATGCACCGGCAACTGCTCGGGGCCGCACCTGCACTTCGAGGTCCGCAAGGGGCCGGGGGCGTGGAGCACGCCGATGGACCCGGTCGCGTACCTCCCCCGCCGCTAGCGCGCGGCCGCCTTCAGGCCGCGCCGGCGGGCCAGGGCCAGCCAGGCCAGACCGGCGACCAGCAGGGCGAGGCTCTCCAGCTGCGCCGTGGTCAGGCCCGCCGCGACCACCTCGTTGCGGCGGACGAACTCGACCAGGAAGCGCTCCAGGCCCGCGAACACGAGGTAGAAGGCGAACAGGATGCCGGGGCGGAAGCGGTCGCGCCAGCGCCACAGCACCAGGGCCGCGAGGCCCATGGCCACGGTCTCGTAGATCGGGGTGGGGTGAACCAGGTCATTCGTGGGCACCTCGCCGTGGGGATAGGCCATCGCCCACGGGCCGTCCCACGGCTTGCCGTAGTCGCCGTCGCCCGCGACCTGGCAGCCGATGCGCCCCACCGCGTAGCCCAGCGCCAGCAGCGGCGCGCAGAAGTCCAGCAGCGCGACGCCCAGGAACCCCCGGTAGCGCGCCCACAGGACGACGCCGATCGCGCCGCCGATGACCCCGCCGTACCAGACCAGCCCGGACCCGCTGAACAGGTTGCCGATGAGGTCGTCCTTGACGTGGCTCCAGTTCTGGACCACGAAGTAGAGCCGGGCGCCGATCAGCCCGCCCAGGAGCGCCGCGAATGCGATCTCATACGCCCAGTCCGCCGGCTTGCCCAGCTCCTTGAAGCGCCGCGCGGCGACCGCGCCGATGGCCAGGAAGGCCAGCGCGAACATCAACCCGAACGTCTTCAGCGTCAGGCCGAAGATGTCGAGGTCCGGCTGCACGGTCGGGAGGCTACTGAGCGCGGCCTACAGGTAGCCCATCGGGTCGACCGGGTTCCCGTTGATGCGCACCTCGAAGTGGAGGTGGGGCCCGGTCGAGTGTCCGGTGCTGCCCACGGCGCCGATGACCTCGCCCTGGGAGACGTTCTGGCCGACGCTGACGCCGATCGAGGACTGGTGGCCGTAGCACGTGGAGATCCCGCCGCCGTGGCCGATGCAGGTGTAGTTGCCGTACCCGCCCGTCATGCCCGCGATCTGCACCGTGCCGCTGTCGGCGGCGCGGATCGGGGTCCCGGTGGGCGCGGCGATGTCGATGCCGGCGTGCAGGCGACCCCAGCGCATCCCGAAGGGTGAGGTGAAGGTGCCGTTGACGGGCCAGATGAAGCGCCCGGTGCCGCGCCGGATCGGCCCGGCCGAGCCCTGGAGGGCGCCACGGATCTTCGCCTGCTCGCGCTCCATGGAGGCCAGCTCCTGCTCGGACTCGTGGCGCAGGCCCTGGACCGACTGCAGCCGCGCCCGCTTCTGCGCGCGGGCGGCGGCCAGGTCGAGCTTCACGCCGGCCACCCGGTTGCGCTGCTCCAGCACCGCGGTCGTGATGCGCTGCTGGCGCGCCTCCAGCGCGGCCAGGCGCTTGGCCACGGCGGCGGCGAGCGCCCGCGCCTTGCGCACGGCGGTGATCACCTTCGTGTCCTGGTCGTTGATGCGGCGCATGAACTCGCTGCGCTCCAGCAGGTCGGCGAAACCCTTGGCGTTCAGGACCACGGTCATCAGGTCGGGGTGCCCGGCCTGGTAGATCTCGACCAGCCGGCGGCTCAGGACGATGCGCGAGCGGTTGAGCTTGGCGCGCAGCTTGGCCAGCTCGGCCCGGGTGCGGCGCAGGTCGTCCTGCAGGCGCAGCAGCTCGGCCTTCTTGCGGTCCAGGTCCGCCTGGATCGTGTCCTGGCGCTGCTGCAGGGTGTCGATCTTGGCCGACGCCTGCTGGATGACGTTGGTGAGCACGCCCTCCGTGGCCTTCAGGCTCTCGACCTTCTTGCGCTTGGTGTCGATGCGCTGCTGGAGCCGCGACTCCTTCGCGCTCTGGCCGGAGGAGACCAGGGGCAGTCCCCCCCACAGAACGACGGGCGCGACGACGAGCAGGAGGAAGAGGGCGATGCGCGGGCGCATGCGGCGGGGGAGTCTAGGGACGGCAGACGCTGAACTTCAACTTGAGGTTCAGTCTTATGGAGACCTGTCCCGTCTGCCAGCCGCTTCCCGGCGTATTGCAGGGAATTCGGCGACCGAAACGGTAGCAGGCGAGTATTGTCCGCCCGTGCCCGAAGTCGAACCGGAACAGGTGCGTGCCCTGGCCGACGAGGCCCTGAGCCGCGTGGACGCCGCCCGGGCCGCCCTGGAGGGGCTGCTGGAGGCGGTGAACGGGCTGCGGGGCGCGCTCGCGGAGGGCGGGGCCCCGGCGACCGGTCCGCAGCCGCCCGCGGCCCCGGCGGTCTCCCTCGACTCGGCGCGGCTGGTGGCCATCGAGATGGCGGTCGCCGGGCGCAGCCGCGGCGACGTGGAGCGCCACCTGCGCGTCGCCTACGGCGGTCCCGACACCCCGGCGGTGCTGGACGACGTGTTCGGCTCCCAGGGCGAGCAGCGCGGCGCCTCCTCGCTCTAGGCGCCCGGCCCGGCCCGGCCCCGCCGGCCGGCCGTCCCGGTCTGCCAGAATCCCCATTCGCATGCCTCCTCCGCGCAAGATCGGTCGCGATCCCGGGCTGACCGCCCGCATGACGCTCACGCTGTTCCTGCTGGGCGCGCTGTACGTGGTGCTGGTCGTGGCCCTGCTGTCCGCCGGGCTGGGCGCCATCTTCGTCGGGGTGATCGCGGGCGGCCTGCTGCTCGCGCAGCTGTTCACGTCGGACAAGCTGGCCATGCACGCGATGGGCGCGCGCGAGGTGTCGCCGCAGGAGGCGCCGGAGCTGCACGCCATGATCGAGCGCCTCTGCGTCCAGGCCGACCTGCCCAAGCCGCGCGTCGCCGTGGCCCAGACCCCGATGCCCAACGCGTTCGCGCTGGGCCGCTCGCCCAAGACGGCGACGGTGTGCGCGACCACCGGGATCATGGAGCTGCTCTCGCCCGCCGAGCTGGAGGGCGTCATGGCCCACGAGCTGACGCACGTGCAGAACCGCGACGTGCTGGTGATGACGATCGCCTCCTTCTTCGCCACCATCGCCGCCTACATCGTGCAGTTCGGGTTCTTCTTCGGCGGCGGAGGGGACGACGAGGACAACGCGAGCTTCCTCGTGCTGCTGCTGGTCTCCCTGGTCGTCTACGCGGTCTCGTTCTTCCTCCTGCAGGCGCTCTCGCGCTACCGCGAGTTCACCGCCGACCGCGGTGCGGGCATCGTCACCGGGCGACCCAGCGCGCTGGCCTCGGCGCTGATGAAGATCGCGGGCACGATGGACCGCATACCCCAGCGCGACCTGCGCGCGTCCAGCGAGCTGTCGGCCTTCTACATCTTCCCGCCGAACGTGAAGTCCGCGATCGGCAGCATCTTCTCCACACACCCGCCGCTGGAGAAGCGCATCGCGAAGCTCGCCGAGCTGGAGTCCCAGCTCCAGGGCCGCATCGCCGCCTAGATGGGCTTCCTCGACGTCCTGCGCGGCAAGCGGGACCTGAAGAAGCCCGCGCCCGACCGGCTGTTCGCCATGACCACGGCGTACCTCACCCTGACCGAGTCGCTGGGGCTGAAGAGCACCGGCCGCGCGGCCATCGTCTTCCAGCAGCTGGACACCGCGGACTTCGCGCAGCTGGCGCGCGACATGCAGGAGCTGATCACCGCCGCCACCAGCGAGGCGGGCACCAAGGTGGAGGCCAAGGACGACGACTTCGGCTACCGCTGGATGGTGCTGATCGATCCCGACTTCGACGACCTCGTCACCGGCATCAACGCGATCAGCGGGGAGCTGGAGCTGGGCGGCTACGGCGACCGCATCCTGGCCGCGGTCTTCCCCTTCGAGGACGAGCAGGGCCGGCGCGTGTACTGGATCTACAACTACAAGCGCGGCGCCTTCTACCCGTTCGCGCCCGCGAGCGGCGCCGCCGGCGACAAGGCCCGCGACAACGAGCGCGAGCTGCGCCTCAAGGCCCAGATCGGCGCCGAGCTGCCGGTGGAGCCCGAGCTCGAGCGCTGGTTCCCCCTCTGGGGCGCCCCGGTTTAGACGCCGGGGCCCGTGCAGGCGCGGGCCAGCCTCACCTCGGGCCGGTCGCCGCCGGAGAAGCCCTCGCCCGGCGGCGGATTGGTCTTGCACCAGGTGAAGGTCGCGCGTCCCCAGTGCGCCGCGGCCAGGAGCTCGTAGCCCACCGCGAACTGCTTGCCGCCCGGCGCCGTGCCGACGGCGGTGGCGGCCAGGCAGGCCAGTACCGCTCCGCCCGCCCGCCGGGCCGCGGGCTGGAAGCCGGCGACCTGCCCCGCGTCGGCGCGGCACACCGTCCGGATCACCGGCGCGCCGGGCAGCGCGCCCGCGCGGCGCCGCGCCATCACGTCGGCCGTGATGGCGCCCTCCAGCGCGCTGACGATCGCGTGCTCGCGCGCGGCCTGTGGCGCCCGCGGGGCGTCCGCCGCCCGGCCGCGATGGGGCGCCTGATCCACGCGCAGGCGCCGGAGCTCCCGCACGCGGGCGGCCGCGTCCTCGCGCGTGCGCTGGGCGTCGCCCTTGCGCTTGCCCTCGGTCACCAGCGGGACCGCCACCACCGCGCCCGCGACCGCCAGCAGGCCGAGCGCCACCGCCGCGACCCGCAGCCTCCGCGGCGCGCGGCGCCAGGCGAAGCCCGGGAGGCCGAGCAGCCCCGGCAGGGGGTCGTAGCGCTGGTCCGAGCGGTCCGGGGGCACGCGCACATGGTGCCCGTCGGCCTCCGCCGACGTGCGGACGCTCTTATGGTGGTGCCGTGGACACGGAGCTGACGGAGCTGGTGCCGGCCCCCGGACGCGGGCGGCGCTTCGAGCAGGACGCGCACGTGGGCGTCTCGGACGCGGCCCCCGATGGCCGCGCGCGGCTGGACGCGATCGCCCGCTGGCTGCAGGAGGCCGCCTTCGCGGACGTGGTCGATGCCGGCCTGCGCGACGCCGGCATCTGGGTCGCGCGGCGCTGCCGGATCCGCGTGCAGAGCTTCCCGGCCTTCTGGGAGGCGCTGACCGTGGCGACCTTCTGCAGCGGCATGGGCCCGCTGTGGGCGGAACGGCGCACCACGGTGACGGGCGAGCACGGCGGGCGGGTGGAGGCCGTAGCCCTGTGGGTCCACCTCGACTCGAGCACGGGACGGCCGCGGCCCGTGGGCGAGGACGTGGAGGCGCTCTACGGCCCGTCGACCCTGGGGAGGAAGGTGAAGGCTCGCCTGCACCACCCGGCCCCGCCCGCATCGGCGCCGGCCACGCCCTGGACCTTCCGGGCCACGGACCTCGACCCCTTCGGCCACGTCAACAACGCGGTCTACTGGGGGGCGCTGGAGGAGGAGCTGCGCGGCCGGCCCGTCGACTCCTTCGACGCGGAGGTCGAGCACCGCGCCCCCGCGGACGCCGGTCCGGCGGAGATCCTCGCCGCGGGCCCGATGCGCTGGGTCCGCGCCGGCGGCGAGGTCTCGGCGTCGTTCGTCCTGGGCGGCTGACTCAGCCGCCCAGGACCCGCTCCAGCGCCTCCACGCTGCGCAGCACGGCGACCGGGTCGAGCGGCGGGTTGCCGGGCGGGCGGACCGCGCGGTGGACGTCGGAGCGGGTGGGCGGGGTGGGATGAAGCGGCATCGAGGGCCTCCTGGAGATCGAGTGCGTCCAGGGTCGTCCTCCGGGGGCTTGCGCAACATGGCCCGCCGGTCCCAAATTGCGCGTTACGGATCGGCCCGCCGGTGACTTCTTGTAGGTGAACGGCGAGTCAAGGAGGACAGAGATGGTGTATCCGAAGCAGGTCGTCTGGAAGGGAACATCCAGCGCCCACGGAACCGCCCCGCGACCCAACCCCCAGCGGGAGCGGGTCGAGGCTTCGCTGCTGCGGTCGGACCGCCGCGAGGAGCGCTGGGACGAGCGCACTCGCACGACTCACCAGGTTCGCGCCGCCTGAGCTACTACCGCGGCGGCGCCAGCGGCCCGAAGCGCCGGCGCACCGTCACGGTCCCCCGCATCCAGGGGTGGATGCTGCAGTGGTAGGGGTAGACGCCCGGCGTGCGGAACACGTGGGCGGCCGAGCCCAGACGCTGCGCCTCCAGGAACACCGGGCGCCCGGCGCGTGAGCTGGGAGAGATCGTGTGGTGCTCCTTGCCGACGTCGCGCCAGGCCACGGCGTGGCCGGCCTTGATCACGACGTTGGACGGCGTGAACCCGTACTCGTAGACGTCGACGATGATCGGCACGTCGCGCGGGTTGAATGGCGCCCCCGCCGCCACCTGGCCCTTGGTCGCGCCCGGCGACCGCTCCCCGGCCGCCCCGCCGAGCCAGCCCTGGGTCAGCGCGAGGACCCACAGCAGCGCGCCGGTCCCGACCACCACCCACGGCAGCCGGCGGCGTGCGGATCCCGCCCGACCCGCGGCGGGCGGTTGCCCGTGGCTGCGCTGCGACTGCACGTTCCGTCCTCCGGGCCAGCGTAGCGGCCCGCGCCCGCGCGGACGGCGGTCGGCGTCAGCCCCCGAGCTCTTCGGCGCGGCGGATCAGCTGCGAGGTGTCCACGTCGAGCGCGTCGGCGACCTTGAGCAGGTTGGTGTAGCTCGGGTTGCGCTCGCCGCGCTCGATGCCGCCCAGGTAGGTCCGGTGCATCCCCGCCTTGTGCGCGAGGTCCTCCTGGGAGATCCGGTTGCGGCCGCGGAAGTCGCGGATCGCTCGCCCCAGGGCGGCGTGGGCTTGAGAACGCTGGGGCACGCCCGAGACGCTTGCGTGCGGACGGCTATAGGTCTACAGAGTATGAGTTCCCAGCATATGAGTCGCCGACCGTCGGCCATTCTGTAACGGGCTCGCGGTGTCCCGCCGCGGCCTCCCGCCTAGCGTCGAGCGACATGCGCGCCCGGGACTGGCTGCTGCTCCTCATCGCCGCCGACGGCGCGCCGGGCGGGCTGGACCCGGTGCGCCTCCAGAAGGGCCTGTTCCTGCTGGTGCAGGAGGCCGGGCTGCCGCGCCGCGAGAGCTACCGCTTCGTCCCCTACAACTACGGGCCGATGAGCCGGGGGCTGTACCGGGGCCTGCGCGACCTCGTGGGCGCCGGGCTGGTCGAGCGCCGGTTCGAGTCCGGCCTGCCGTGGGGCCGCTACGCGGTGAGCGCGGAGGGCGCCGCGGCGGGGCGGGCGCTGGAGGCCGCGATGGGCCCGCGGGCACGCGCCCGCCTGCTCCGGCTGCGGGAGATCAAGGCCCAGATCGGCGCGCAGAGCTTCGCCGCGCTGCTGACCGACGTCTACGAGCGCTATCCCGACTTCGCGACCCGGTCGGTGTTCCGGCGGTGACGCTGGTGCTGGCGCTGCGCTGCCGCGAGGGGCTCGTCCTGGCCTCCGACGGCCAGGCCACGAGCGAGGCCGCGGGCCAGCCGACCCGCCAGCCGGGCCGCAAGCTGTTCGACATCGGCGGGCGCGTGGCCTGGGGCGCGGCGGGCAGCGTCGGGCTCCAGCAGACCCTGCGCCGCGAGCTGGCCGACCTCAACGGGCACGGCGGCGACGCGGCGAGCGTGCGGCGGCGGCTGGTGTCGGTGGTGGTGCCGATCCAGCAGCAGGCCCTGCGCGACTTCGTGCCCCACCCGGCCAGCGAGCCGCCCGACCTGGCCTGCATCTTCTGCTGGTGCGACCGCGACGGGCCGCGGATCCTCTCCATCCCGCGCACCGGGGGCGACCACCAGTTCCACCCGCGCTACGCGGCGGTGGGGACGGGGGACATCTTCGCCGACTTCGCGATGGCCACCGTCGCCCACCTGGGGACGGCCGAGCTGGGCGTCGAGCAGGCCAAGATGGTGGCCTACAAGGCGATCGCCGACGCCATCGAGGTGGCCGCGGTCTACCTCGGCCCGCCGATCCAGATGTACGTGGTCACGGCCGCCGGGGCGCGCTCGGTGCCGCGCGAGGAGGTCGAGGGCGGCCTGGCCGACTCGGTGGACGCGTGGAAGGAGCGCCAGCGCGAGACGCTTGGCCCGCTGGCGGCGGGCTAGCGGCCCGGGCGCGCCGGGTTGTGGATGCGCTGGGTGGAGGGCGTTCCGCCCTGGCCCCCGTAGCGCGGCGTGCCGGCCGTGGCGGCCGGGCCGCCCATCGGCTTGGTGGTCGGCGTGGGCTCCGGACGCCGCGGCACCCGGGAGGCCGGAGTGGGCACCGGACGCGCCATGTGCGGCGTCTTCTCCTCGATGCCCTCGTCCCCGGCCAGGACCCCGCGATCACGACCGCCTCGTAGCCCGAGGATGCGTGCAATCAGTCCCACCGGTTGATCCTAGCCGACCGATGGGGGTCTGCGCGGAAGTTCCGGTGCATCGATCTGATGAAAACGCCGCAGACGCCGGCGGCGCGGGGCCGAAGCCTTCGCGCCGCCGGCATCGTGCGGTAGGGAACGCCCTCTGATCTCCGTCACTCGCCTCAGAGGGCGCGTTCGCGCGAGCAGGGGGATATGTGTCGCGCTATCCACAAGAATCCTCGAGCGCAGCGAAATGTGACGGTGCGTTTGCGCCGCGGCTAGGCCGCCCCGCGCTGGGCGTCCTCGGCCTCGCGGCGGATCCGCTCCAGCTCGCGTCCGAACGCGGTGTCCACCGCGTCGCTCATGGCCAGCTGGAACACGGCGAGGACCGACTCGGCGGCCAGGGGACGCAGCCGCTCGATCGCGTCGCGCACCTCCGGCCAGCGCTCGCTGGGCCGGCCGGCTCGCTCGAATGGCGCCCAGACCTCCTCGATGAACAGCTTCACGAAGCGCTCGGAGATCCCCTCCGCGTGGCCGCGTACGGCCGCGATCACGTCCAGGGCCGTGGCGGGGGCGATGCCCAGCGCGGTCAGCTCCGTGCCGGCGCGGGAGAGGCGGGGGCTGAGGTCCTCGTAGCGGCCGCCTCCGATGTCGCGCAGGAGGCCCAGCTGGAGGGCCCGGTCCAGCAGCTCCGGTCCGGCGTTCTCGCCCCAGCGCTCGGCCAGCTCCTCGAGCGTGACGATCTCGGGCGCCTCGTCCTCGAAGGGCTCGCGCACGGCCCGGGTGAAGCGCAGCACCTCGGCGGTCGACCCCTCGGCGTCCTCGACCAGGCGCTGGATCGCCGCCAGGTTGAAGCCGTCGTCCTGCAGCTCGCGGATGAGGGTGATCCGGGCGACGTGCTCGGGCCCGTAGAAGCCGGTCCGACCGCGGACCTCGGGCGGGGGGAGCAGGCCCCGGGACTGGTGGGCGCGGATGTTGCGCACGGTCATCCCGGTGCGCCGCGCGAGCTCGTCGATGGTCAGGGCGTCGTCTGTGACGTCGGCCACGCACGAACTGTACATCGTTGAATGCGACATGGAACGGTGTAACATCGTGCGGAGTCCGGGTAAGGAGACGGCATGACCACTTTCCTCGCATCCCTCCAGACCGCCGCCAGCCAGCCCGCCGGAGGCGCGGCGCTCGACCAGGTCTTCATCGCGACCGGCGGCGCCGCGGTCGCCACCGGCCTCCTGCTGTGGCTGATCCTGCGCCACCGCGCCCGCGGCGACACTCCCCTCGGCCGGATGGCGGCCATCAGCGAGCGCGTCTCCGGCCTGCCCGGCTGGGCCGCCCTCCCCTCCGGCGTGGCCGCCGTCTCCCTGCTCACCGCCCTGCTCGGGATGTACTGGGACATCGCCCTGCACATCGACCAGGGGCGCGACGCCGGCCCCCTGGCCAACCCCGCCCACTACCTGATCCTCGCCGGCCTGTTCGGCGTGTTCTCCGCCGGCGTGCTGGCCATCGCGCTGCCCGCCCGCGAGCGCCCGGGACCGGCCGCCGTGCGGCTGGGGACCTTCGAGGCGCCGGTCGGCGGCGTCCTGATCGCGGCGGCCGGCGCCTTCGCGCTGATCGGCTTCCCGCTCGACGACGTGTGGCACCGGCTGTTCGGCCAGGACGTGACCCTGTGGGGCCCCACGCACCTGATGCTGATCGGCGGCGCGGGCATGACCCTGATCGGGCAGGCCGTCCTGCTGGCCGAGGGGATGCGCGCGCGCCGGGAGTCCGGGTACAAGCGGGTCCGCGGGATGGACGAGTCGCTGATCTCCCCCGCTGCGGTGGTCATGCTGCGCCGGGTGGGGCTGATGGGCGGCCTGCTGATCGGCCTGTCCACCTTCCAGGCCGAGTTCGACTTCGGCGTCCCGCAGTTCCGGCTCGTCTTCCAGCCCCTGCTGATCGCGGTCGCGGCGGGAACCGCGCTGGTCGCCGCCCGGGTGTGGATCGGCGCGGGTGGGGCGATCGCCGCCGCCGTCTTCTTCCTCGTCATGCGGGGGATCGTGAGCTTCCTCGTCGGGCCCGTGCTGGGCGAGACGACGCCCGCGCTGCCGCTGTATCTCGGCTCGGCGGTGCTGGTGGAGGGCGCCGCGCTGCTGCTGGCGCCGCGCCGCCGCCCGCTCGCGTTCGGCGCGGGCGCCGGGCTGCTGGTCGGCACGGCCGGCTTCTGGACCGAGTGGGCCTGGAGCCATGCGGTCATGCCGCTGCCCTGGACGGCGGACATCCTCCCCGAGGCTCTGATCCTCTCCACCGTGGGCGCCGTCGCGGGCGGCCTCACCGGCGCGCTGATCGCGACCGCGCTGCGCGGCGAGCTGCCGCGCCCGGGCGTGGCCCGGACGGCCTTCGTCGCCTCGGTGGTGGCGATCGGCGCCTGCGTGGGCTACGGCCTCTCGACCGACGTGCCCGCGGGCGTACGGGCGACGGTCTCGCTGGCCCAGACCCGCCCGGCCCCCGACCGCGAGGTGCGCGCGACGGTGCGGATCTCCCCGGCGGCGGCGGCCGACGGCGCGGCCTGGGTGCAGATCACCTCGTGGCAGGGCGGGGGCCTCGTGGTCGACCGGCTCCAGAAGATCGGACCGGGCGAGTACCGGTCCACCAAGCCGGTCCCCGTGCACGGCGACTGGAAGACGCTGCTGCGCCTGCACGACGGGTCGACCCTGGCCGCGGCGCCGATCTACCTGCCGCGCGACACGGCGATCCCGGCCCCCGAGATCAAGGCGCTGCCCGCGTTCACCCGTCCCTTCGAGAACGAGGTGAAGTTCCTCCAGCGCGAGCGCAAGTCCGACGTGCCGGGCTGGCTGTTCGCGACCGCCTCCCTGGTCGTGCTGGCGATCGCGCTGGCCTTCCTGGGCGCGCTGGCCTGGGGGCTGGCACGGGTCGCCCGCGCCGGGCGCGGCACCGGTCCGCCGCGGCCCGAGCGCTCGGCCCGGGCCACGGAGGTCACGCCGGTCGGCGCCTAGCCGGTGGTCTTGACGACCCCGACCATGTTTCCCTCGGGGTCGTTGAAGAGCCCGATGGTGATGCTCTCCATCACCTGCTCGGGACCGAATGCGCGGGTGCCGCCGAGGCTCTCGGCCTTGGCCAGCGCCTCCTCGACGTCGGGCACCTCGACGTAGAAGGTTACGTGGCCGTCGGCGCCCTCCGGCCCTTGGCCGACGCCGCCGCCGATTCCGATCCCATCGGGCGTCGTGTTCCCGTCGCGCTGGACGATCCCGTAGTTCATCGGGTTGTTCGCGTCGATCTGCCACCCGAACAGGTCCGAGTAGTAGCTGCGCAGCTTGTCCCCGTCCTTCCCGATGACCTCGAAGTGGACCACTGGCTGTCCCATGCTGTCTCCTTTCCGCGCCGGCTCGCCGGCGCTTCCGACCCCCGCTTTCCAGCTTACGCCCGCTCAGCCGCCGGCCACGTCGCGGCGCAGGAAGACGAGGTAGGCCGCGACCAGCGCGGGGACCGCATAGAGCGGACACACCCAGGCGGCATGCGCGATCGGCCCCCAGTCCACGGGGTCTCGCATCAGGCCCTCCCAGGCGTCGAACTGGCCGCTCAGCAGGTAGGGCTTGGTGCTTCCCAGGCCGGGCAGCACTCCGATCAGCTGCATCAGCAGCGAGACCATCAGGGTCCCCACCACCGCCGCGGCGCTGTTGCGCGTGATCGTCGAGAGCAGCAGCCCGATGGAGGCGATGGCCAGGATCGGCATGAGGTACACGAGCAGGCTCGCGCCGATCAGCCCGAGCGCGCTCCCCGCGGAGACCTTGGTTCCCGACAGGGTGGTGAGCGGGTTGAAGCCCGACACGATGCTGCCCGCCACCACCCCCACGGCGCCGGCGAGGAAGATGGCGACCACCGCGTAGGTCCCCGCGGCGAGGACCTTGCCGGCGAAGATCCGCCCGCGGTCGATCGAGCGGGTGAGGATCGTCTTCAGCGTGCCGTTGTGGTCCTCGCTGGCGACGATGTCGCCCGCCACGAGCGCGGTGATCAGCGGGAACATCCAGATGGACCCGAAGAGGAGCATCACGAGCGGGATGGCCAGCCCGGTCTGGTGGATGTAGCGCCCGAATGCGACCTCGTCAGGATGCCCGTTGCGGGCGCTGACCGCGATCGCGAAGAGGATCGGCACCAGCACGGCGGCGCCGAGCCCGAGGTAGGTGCGCTTCTGAAAACGCAGCTTGGCGAGCTCCCCCCGATAGACGGTCAGGACGCCGGGCATCAGGGCGCCTCGGCCGCGACGGTCGCGCTTGGGGCCGGCGAGCCGTTGTCCGCGCCGGCCTCGCCGGTGCCCTCGGTCAGCCGGAAGAAGAGGTCCTCTAGCGAGGCGGTCTCGGGCACCAGCTCCAGCAGTGCGAGGCCCGCCTCGACGAGCGCGACCGAGAGCCCGGCGACCGCCTCCTCGCCGGCGGCGAAGCGCACCGCGCCACCCGTGGCCCGCGCATCGGTCACGCCCGCCTGGGCGGCGCACACCGCCAGCGCGCGCTCGTCGTCGGTCGTGTGCACCCGGTAGCCGACCACGGCCGTGCGCTTGAGCTCGGCGATCGCGCCCTCGTACACGACGCGGCCGGTGCGGATGATCGCGACGCGGTCGCACACCTCCTCGACCTCCCCGAGCAGGTGGCTGGACAGCACGACGGTCATCCCACTGTCGGCAAGCCGGCGCACGAGCGCGCGCATGTCTCGCATCCCGGCGGGATCCAGGCCCGTCGTCGGCTCGTCGAGGAGGAGCAGCCGCGGCGCGCGCAGCAGCGAGGCGGCGATCCCGAGGCGCTGGCGCATGCCGTGCGAGTAGCCGCGGACCTTGTCCTTGGCCCGGTCCGTCAGCTCCACCAGATCGAGGACCTCGCCGATGCGCTCGGCCGCGCCGTCGCCGTCGAAGGCCGCGAGCAGCTCGAGGTTGCGACGGCCGCTGAGGTAGGGATAGAAGCGCGGCTCCTCGACGAAGCCCGCCACGCCTTCGAGCGCACGGACGCCGTCCTGCGGGTCGCGTCCGAACAGGCGCACGGTGCCCTCCGTGGGCCGGATCAGGCCGAGCATCATGCGCAGCGAAGTGGTCTTGCCCGCGCCGTTGGGACCGAGGTACCCGTACACGTCGCCCTCGGCGACGGTCAGGTCGACGCCGTCGACCGCGGTCAGGTCTCCGTAGCGCTTGACCAGGCCCCGGACCTCGAGCGGCGGTCCGGTCATCCGCTCAGAGGCCGCGCGCCGCCGCCAGGGCGGTGGCGGGCGTGACCGACCCGAGCACGGTGTAGGACACCCCGCCGCGCTCGAAGCGGATCACGGTGCCCAGCGCCGTGTCGAGCTGCTGGCCGGACGCCCCGTTGATCGAAACCTTGGGGAGATCGAGCCCGCTGGCATGGCCGCGCTTCTCGGGCTTGGCGCGGCTCGTGCTCGTCGCCTTCGCCGTCTGCTGGAGCACCGCGATGCCGCCCAGGCCCTGGCCGTAGGTCACGAGGACGGTCGGGTTCTTCTCCTTCTTGCCTCCGAGCAGGCGCACCTCTGAGCGCTGCAGGCCGCCCAGCGACGAGGGCGCCGCGACCTTGAAGCGGACCGCGCGCTGCACGGCGGCGAGGCCGGCCACAGGCTTCGCCGAACGCGCACGCTTACCGGCCGCGTGCGTGCGAGCCTCGGTCTTCGGCGACACGTCGACCGTCTTGGCGCCGGCCGGCGGAGAGATGGCCAGGTCGGACTTCGCGACCGGCCCGAAGGAGACCTCGGTCGCCTTGAGCTCGAGCACGGGGCTGGAATGTCCCTTGGCGTAGATCCCGAGTCGCAGGGGAACGCCGCGTGCGGCGTCCCAGGCGAGCGCGGCCGAGTCCAGCAGGCCGCCGTCGCGCCGCGGAGAGAGGCTGACGCTGTAGGCCGGCTGCCCGGCCACGTTGTCGGGGGTCGCGCCGGACACGGTCGCGTGCTTGGCGAGCTTCGCCAGCTCCGACTTGATCCGGGCGAGGGTCAGCGGCTTCTCCGTCTTCGTCTCCTTCTTCGACGCGGTCCCCTTGGCGTGGCCCTGAGGCAGCTGCCCGCGGTAGACCGTGTTCGACGACCCGTCGTAGATCCAGAAGCTCTTGCCGTCGGAGACGACCTGGGCGTCCGCGCCGTCGCTGGACTGCAGCTCCAGCCGGAAGCCGTCGGCGCTCGCCCACAGGCGGCCCTTGGCCCCGGTGAGGATCGGGTTGGAGCCGTGGATGCCCGCGGAGTCCACGAGCTGGTTGGTGAACTCGATCCGCGCGGTCACCCCGGCGGGGGCGGGGGCGGAGAGCGCGTCGCGAATGGCGACCGGAAGCGCCTTCGCGTGTGGCTTGGGGCCACCGGACCCGGCGGCGATCGCCAGGGCCGTGCCGCCGGCGGCCACGGCCACGACCGCGGCGCACAGCAGGATCAGGTGCTTCGTCGAGATGCGCCGTAGGAACGTCATGGACAACCTCCGGTGGGGACGGGCCCTCAGGTTAGCCCGTCTATATGAAGAGGCCTTTATGGTTCATGCGAATGCCCCCGGAGCACGTCGACGTCCTGGTCGTCGGAGCCGGCCTTTCCGGGGTCGCGGCCGCGTGCTACCTGCGGTCCGAGTGCCCGGAGAAGTCGTTCGCCGTCCTGGAGGCGCGGGAGTCCCTCGGCGGCACGTGGGACTTCTTCCGCTACCCGGGGATCCGCTCGGACTCCGACATGTACACGTTGGGCTACGCCTTCCGGCCGTGGCCCGACGCGAAGTCGATCGCCGATGGCTCGTCCATCCTCGACTACGTGCGCCGGACCGCGCGCGACCACGAGGTGGAGGACAGGATCCGCTTCCACCGGCGCGCCGTGCGCGCCGAGTGGTCCACCGGCGACGCCCGCTGGACGGTCGAGGTGGAGCGCACGGACACGGGCGAGATCGAGCGCGTGACCTGCGGCTTCCTGTTCATGTGCAGCGGCTACTACCGCTACGACGAGGGCTATACGCCGGAGTTCGACGGCACCGACCGCTTCCGGGGGCGCATCGTCCACCCGCAGCAGTGGACGGACGACATCGACTACACCGACAAGCGCGTGGTGGTGATCGGCAGCGGCGCGACCGCGGTCACGCTGGTGCCGGCGATGGCCGAGCGGGCGGCGCACGTGACGATGCTCCAGCGCTCCCCGAGCTACGTCGTCTCGCTGCCGGCGCAGGACCCGATCGCGAAGGCGCTGCACCGCGCGCTGCCGGCCCGGCTCGTGTATCCGATCGTGCGCTGGAAGAACGTCCTGATGACGATGTTCAGCTTCCAGCTCAGCCGCCGGCGCCCACGAGTGGCGAAGGCCCTGATCCGCAAGGGCGTGATGCGGCAGCTACCACGCGGATACGAGGTCGACACGCACTTCAGGCCGACCTACAACCCCTGGGACCAGCGGCTGTGCCTGGTCCCCGACGGCGACCTGTTCGCGACCATCGGCGCGGGCCGGGCCACGGTGGTCACCGACCGGGTGGACACCTTCACCGAGACGGGCGTGAAGCTCGCGTCGGGCGACGAGCTGGAGGCCGACCTGGTGGTGACCGCGACCGGCCTGAATCTGCTGCCCCTGGGCGGTCTGGCCATCTCCGTGGACGGCGAGGAGGTGCGGCTGCCCGAGAAGCTCAGCTACAAGGGAATGATGCTCGGCGGCGTCCCGAACCTGGCCTTCGCCCTGGGCTACACGAACGCGTCGTGGACGCTGAAGTGCGAGCTCACCTGCCAGTACGTCTGCCGCCTGCTCAACCACATGGACGAGCATGGCCACGCGATCTGCACCCCGGTCAACCGCGACCCGTCCGTTGCCCCGGAGCCGATCATCGACTTCACGTCCGGCTACGTCCTGCGCTCGATCGACCAGTTCCCGCGCCAGGGCTCGCGCTCGCCCTGGCGCCTGCACCAGAACTACGCGCGCGACATCCTGATGCTGCGCTTCGGGGCCGTGGAGGACGGGGCGATGGAGTTCTCCGGCGCGGCATCGGGCGCGCCGCGCGCGCCGGCTGCGCCCGCCACGGCCTGAGCCGCTCAGGCGGGGGCGAAGGGCGGCGGGCCGAGGATGGTCATCCCGGTCTCCTGCGCGGCGCGCATGTTGCGCTCGATCCGCTCCTGCTCGTCGCCCGGGGGCGGGAGCGTGCGCTGCGGAGCGGGCTCGCCGGCGGACCGGAAGAAGCGCTCCTGGGTCGACCCGGCCGGAGTCAGGGAGACGAGCAGCCGCGCGCCGGTGTCGGACGCCACGGCGAAGGCGTGCGGCACGTCGCGGGGCACGACCACCACGGAACCCGCCCCGGCGCGGCTTTCCTCGCCGTCGACGTTCAGCAGGAGCTCGCCCTCCAGGACGGCCAGCGTCTCCACCCCTTCGGGATGCGTGTGCAGCGGCGTGGCCTTGCCCGCGGGCATGCGCGCCTCGAAGAGCAGGAGGTCGCCGCCCGTCTGGTCGCCCGTCGCCTTGAAGGTCACCAGCCCGCCGTCGTACCAGAGGGCCTCGCCCTGGTCGGGCTCCTGGATGATCGCGCTCATGCCGTCTCGCCTCCTGCCGTGGTGTCATGAGACTTCTGTCTCACCGCGAGACTAGAGTATCATGGAGGCGATGGCAAGAGCGTACGAGCGCACGGGACGGACGTCGCAGAAGGCCCGCACGCGGGCCGCGCTGGTGGACGCGGCCACCGCGCTGATCGGGGAGGGGGTGCCGCCGACCGTCGAGCAGGTCGCCGACCGCGCGCAGGTCGGCCGCGCCACCGCCTACCGCTACTTCCCCAACCAGGACGAGCTGTGGGCGGCGACCTACCCGGAGACCGAGCGGCCCTCGCTGCTGGAGCTCGAGTCCGACGATCCCGTCGCCAGGCTGGACGCGGTGGTCGAGGCCTTCACCCGCCAGATGGTCGACCACGAGCCGTTGCTGCGCGCGATGCTGCGCCGCGCGCTGGACCCGGCGCGCGACGGGGAGCCCGTCCCCTTCCGGGTGGGACGCCGGCTGCTGTGGCTGGAGGATGCGCTGGAGCCGCTGCGCGACCGGCTGCCGGAGGCCGACTTCGCTCGTCTCGTCCGCGCGATCGGCGCGACCGTGGGCATCGAGGCGCTCGTCTGGCTGACGGACATGGGCGGCCTCTCCCGCGAGGACGCGGTGGCGGTCATGCGCCGCAGCGCGCGGACGCTGCTGGAGGGGACGCTGGCCGAGGCGGGCTAGGCGGTGGGCCCGAAGCGCTCCGTGCGGATGCGCTGCGCGTCGAAGCCGGCGTCCAGCAGCAGCAGGGTCGCCGCCTCCACGAAGCCGTGGGAGCCGCAGACGAACGCCGTGGCGGCGTCGGCGTGGACGCCGGTCAGCATGTGCGCGTCGATTCGCCCGGTGTGGCCGGTCCAGTCGGCGGGCGGCTCGCGGGTGAAGGTGAGCAGCACGTCCTCGCCGAGCTCGCCGGCGTAGATGACGTCTTGCGCGGAGCGGACCGAGTAGACGAGGCGCATCGGCGCATCGGGCATCGCGCGCCGGCGGTGGCGCAGCATGGACATCAGAGGGACGACGCCGGACCCCCCGCCGACCAGCAGCGCGGGCGCCTCGCCGCGCCAGACGAAGTAGGACGCGAACGGTCCCCGGACCTCGACCCGGTCGCCCTCGACGACGACGTCGTGGAAGTAGGGGGAGACCTCACCGTCGTCGAGCCGGTCGATCGTCAGCTCGATCTCGCCCTCGTCCAGCGGCGACGAGGCGATGGAGTACGAGCGCTGCGCCCGGTAGCCGTCGGGCGCCGTGAGGCGCACGTCGTAGTGCTGCCCGGGGAGGTGAGGCATCCACATCGGCAGGGCGAGGCGGAACGACTTCACGTGCGGGGTCTCGGGCTTCACCGCGGTCACCGTCGCGATCTGCCAGCGGCCGGGCGCGCGCTGCTCCACCGGGGTCAGTCGGTCCAATAGCGCTCCTCGCGCCAGGGGTCGCCGCGGTTGTGGTAGCCGTTGGCCTCCCAGAAGCCCGGCTCGTCGTGGTCCATCACGCGCAGGCCCTCGATCCACTTGGCGCTCTTCCAGAAGTACAGGTGGGGAACGAGCAGCCTCGCCGGCCCGCCGTGCTCGCGCGGCAACGGGGCACCCTCGTGCTCGGTGACCACCCAGGCCCTCCCGCCGGACAGATCCTCGACGGAGACGTTGGTGGTGTAGCCGCCGTAGGAGAAGGCCATCGCGTAAGCGCCCTGGGGCTCGGCCTCGGCGAGCAGGACGTCAAGGGAGACGCCGCGAAAGCTCGTGCCGAGCTTCGACCACTTGGTCACGCAGTGGATGTCGCACGGGACGTCCTCGAAGGGGAGGGCGACGAACTGCGCCCACGTCCACTCGCGCGCCTGGCTGACCATGCCGTCGATGCGCAGGCTCCAGCCCGCCGGGTCCACCCGCGGCGTGGGCCCCGCACTGAGCACCGGGAAGCCGTCCTCGGCGTACTGGCCCGGAGGCAGCCGCGCCGCCAGGTCATCCGGCGGGCGGCGCCGGCCGCCGAACCCGCGGGAGACGAAGTCGGCCATGGGCCGACCATACGCGGCCCGAGCGCCCGGCAGAGATAATGTGACGGTGATCGTCAAGCGAAGTGCCTCCGGTCACCAGGAGACGGTCGGCCGTCTGTCGGAGGCGATCGAGCGGCGTGGCCTGACGGTGTTCGCGCGGATCGATCACGCCGCGGCTGCGCGCGAGTCGAGTCTGGAGCTCGCCGACGAGGAGGTGATCGCGTTCGGCAACCCGCGGGCCGGGACGCCGCTGATGCGCAGCGATCCGCGAATCGGGGTCGAGCTGCCGCTGCGCATCCTCGTATGGGCGGACGCGGAAGGCGTCTGGCTCGGCTATCGGGACCCGCGTGAGCTGGCCGCCGAGTACGACGTCGCCCAGCACGAGTCGACGCTGGAGCAGATGGCGACGCTGCTCGCCGAGCTGTCGGACGAGGCCGCCGGATCAGGCTGAGCAGCACGTAGACGAAGATCACCGCCACGTAGGCGGCGATCACGGCGCCGATGATGAGCACGGCGTCGAGCTGCCCGTCACCGAGGCGCTCGTGCAGCGCTGGCGTGAGGCCGTGTAGAGCGGACACGGCGACGAGGACGTCGCCGCCGTGGGCGAGACGGCCCGCCGATCGGGAAAAGTACATATGAGGTCAATGGCCGTCCGCTAGTTTCGCCCCTGACGCCCGGCGGTAGCGCGGGGATGAAAAGCGAGGGAGGGCGAACATGTCGGACACGGAACTCAAGGCGCGCCATCGCGCGATGTGGGCATCGGGGGACTACCCGTCGATGGTGGAGACCTTCCTGCTGCCACTGGGCCCACGGCTCGTGGAGGCCTGCGGCATCGCGCCGGGGATGCGCGTCCTCGACGTCGCCGCCGGGACCGGCAACGCCTCGATTCCCGCGGCGCAGCTCGGCGCGAACGTCACGGCCAGCGACCTGACACCCGAGCTGCTCGAGGCGGGCCGGCGCAACGCGGAGTCGAAGGGCATCGAGCTCGAGTGGATGGAGGCCGACGCCGAGAACCTGCCGTTCGCGGACGAGTCGTTCGACGTCGTGATGTCGTCCATCGGCGCCATGTTCGCGCCCCACCACCAGGACGTGGCCGACGAGCTCGTGCGGGTCTGCCGTCCGGGCGGCACGATCGCACTGCTGAGCTGGACCCCCGAAGGGATGATCGGGGAGCTGTTCCGGACCATGGGACCGTTCGCTCCGCCCCCTCCGCCCGGCGCGCAGCCGCCGCCGCTGTGGGGCAGCGAGGAGCACCTCGGCGAGCTGTTCGGCGACCGCGTCGACTTCGGCACGCTGGAGCGTGAGATGCTGGAGATCACGGCCTTCGAGCACCCGCGCGACTACGGCGAGCACTTCAAGGAGCGCTACGGGCCCACGATCGCGGCGCGCGCGAACGCGGTGAAGGACGGCCGCGAAGGGGAGCTCGACGAGGCGCTCGACCGGTTCTGCGACGAGTGGAACCGCGGGACGCCGGACCAGGCGCGCTTCGAGAAGGAGTACCTGGTCGCGATTGGCACCCGGGCCTCCTAGAGCCGGGGCTCAGCCGCGGCGGGCGGGACCCGGTCCGGCCGCGGCCAGCAGCTCGTCGCGGGAGGCGAGCTTGACGCGCGGCCGGTTCTCCTCGCGGCCCTGCTCCATCTCGCGGGCGTCGATGGCGCGCCAGCCGTCGGCGGTGACCAGGTCGGGCGCGCGCTCGGCCAGCAGCGCGTCGATCGCGCCCGGGTCCTGCGCCGGCTCGGGCAGCGCGCCGGCCGCCAGGTCCTCCGCGAGGCGGCTCACGGTCTCCTCGGCGTCGCGCTTGTTGGTCCCCAGGATCCCGGTCGGGCCGCGCTTGATCCACCCGACGGCGTAGACCCCGGGCAGCGGTTCGCCGTCCACCGTCAGGACGCGTCCGCGGTCGTTGGGCAGCACGTAGCTGCGCTCGTCGAAGGGCACGTCGGGGAGGGGCACAGCCTGGTAGCCCACCGAGCGCAGCACGAGCCCGCACTCGATCGTCTCCACGGCCTCATCGACCGGCCGCGGCCTGAGCGCGCCGTCCTCGGACCGGACGATCTCGTTGGGCCGCACGTCGATCGCATCGACCTGGCCGGCGCCACGAATCTCGACCGGGGAGCGCAGGAACCGCAGATGGATCCGCCGCGCGGCATCTGTGCGCTCGGGGCGCGCGGCGAACTCGCGCAGCAGCTCGACGTTCTTGCGCGCGGTGAACGTGCCCTCCTCGGCGAGCCAGCGCTCTGACACCGGGTCGAGCGCCACCTCCTCGGGATCGACGCGGATCTCCACGCCCGGAAGGTGCCCCAGCTCCCTCAACTCGGCGCTGGTGAAGGCGACCTGCCCCGGACCGCGGCGACCGAGCACCACGACCTCCTCGATGCGGCTCTGCCGGAGCGCGGCGAGCGCGTGGTCGGCGACGTCGGTGCGCTCCAGGACATCGGGGCCGAGCGTCAGCATGCGCGTGACGTCCGCCGCCACGTTGCCGTTGCCGATGACCACCGCCCGCCGTGCCGTGAGGTCGAACTCGAGGTCGCGGTAGTCCGGATGCCCGTTGTACCAGGCGACGAATTCGGTGGCGGCCCAGCTCCCGGGCATGTCCTCGCCGGGGATTCCGAGCGACTTGTCGGTCTGGGCCCCGGTGGCGTAGATCACGGCGGAGTAATGCCGCATCAGCTCGGAGTGCGAGATGTCTGTCCCCACCTCGACGTTCCCGAAGAACCGGGAGCCGAGCCCGAACGTCTCGCGGTCGAACGTCTCGTCCAGCCGCTTGATCTCCTGGTGGTCGGGCGCCACCCCGCCCCGCAGCAGGCCCCAGGGGGTGGGCAGGCGCTCGAACAGGTCGATGTCCACGTTGCCGTGAGCACGCCTCAGGCGCGCCGCCGCGAAGGCGCCCGCGGGGCCCGCCCCCACGATCGCCACCCTCGTTCGGCTGCTCGCCATCACGCCGCCGTTCGGTCGGCGGTGTCGTGCTCGGCGAAGAACTCGGCGTTCAACTCCAGCGCGTACGTGGACTTCTCGGGAATCTCGAAGTCGGCGAAGATCGCGTCGACGGGACAGGCCTCGACGCAGGCGTCGCAGTCGATGCACAGCACGGGATCGATGTAGAGCTGCTCCGCGGTTTCGAAATCCGGGTCGCCCGGCTTGGGGTAGATGCAGTCCGCCGGACAGACCTCGATGCACGAGTCGTCCTTGATGCAGCTGCCGGTGATGACGTAGGTCATGGCCGCACAGGCTACGGGCTGGGATCCGCCGCCTGCGCGTCGGGCTCGGGTTCTCTCAGCCAAAGGAGCAGTCGACAATCACCTTGTTCAGGACGCGCTCGAGGAGCGCGAGCTCCTGATCGTCGAGCTGGGCAACGAACAGTTTTGCGATGCCGCGCGCATGGACGGGCGCCGTCTCGGCGAGACGGTCGATCCCTCCTTGGTGAGCGCCACCACGACTCCACGAGCGTCGGTACTGGCTCTGTCTCGGCGGACGAGGCCTTCATAGACCAGGGGGTGACCGAGCGGGCGTGAAGGGAACGATGCCGCCCCGGATGCTGTGATCACGATCGACGAGCGAGGGGCGGTCGTAGAGGTCAACGCCGCCCCCGAGCGAATCTTCGGCTTCACGCGAGCGGACGCGCTCGGTCGCAAGGTTGGGGACCTCGTGGTTCCCGAACCGCAGCGCCCCGCTCACGAGGCTGGGCTGCGTCGTGTCGGCGCCGGTGGCGAGCCCCGAATTCTCGGCCGCCGTATACAAGATTGGGTGGCCGCGGTTGCCGCAGCGCTGCGTCTGGGGCTGGTGGACTGATCGGGGATCCGAGAACCGGGGTGCCAACAGCGGGAGCGACGGGGGTCGAACCCGCGATTGTCACCCCATGGAGATCCGCGCGCGCGACCGGTGTCGTGAGGACCCGCCTGCGGACGACTGATCTGACCTTTTGCACTTGATCAACGAGTCGTGATCTCGGACTCCTCGCGCCCGACTGTGCTTGCGTTGCTCTGGGCGTTGTGCCTGCGGTTCGCCTTAGCCCCTTCGCATGCCGGCGTCGCAGGAGGGTTGCGGACGCGACGTGGGAAGTACCCGAGGAAGGCCGAGCCATGACCTCCGCGGGGCCGCACGCAGCACTACGGCGACCCAGAGAAGGAGGGTGGCGGATCGCGCGCGGTTGCACCTCTCCTTCTCAGTCAGCTTGCCGCGAGGCATTCTTCCCAGCGCCCCCCTTCTTGCCCGCCCTTGCCCGCCGGCGCCGGTCCTTTGCAAGCTCTGGGACCGGTTGGGCGCGCGTCCAGAACGCTCGTCGCGCGGCCTGAATCCGGGCGGCCACCGGCACGACGATCCGGGCCCGCGGCGGGTCGAGCGGCTCCCCGATCATCCGCCAGAGCTCGTTTGCCGTCGAGCACAGCTCAGTCTCCCAGCTGTAGGGATCGACGACGAGGAGCAGGTCCCCCGGCTCCTCCAGATCCAAAGCGAGGCCGGCACCGATCACGTGCTCTCGGCTCGCCGGCCAGATCGCGCGGGCCCTGCGCAGTCCGACTCCATCGACCAGCAGGGTCACCGTGACGACCTCCGCTACGTCGTCCTCACGGTAAACACCGACATCTGAGTCCTCGATTACGCCCTTGCGGACCCAGTTCTGCCACGTCGTGCGTGCGACGCGTGCAAGATCGAGAAGGTCTGCCTCGCCCACGACGCGAATACTGTCCGCAGATGTGCCCATACTTGTGCCCACGAATATGCCCACAATCGCACAAAGCGCAGGACTCGGTTCAGGGTTCCGGCATGCGGCGCGCGCCTCGTGTCGCCTGATAGCCCCTTCCTCGACCGGCTGGAGCGCGTCAAGCGACGCGGCGGTCAGCGGTGGCGTGATCCCGAGGGGGAGCGATATTTCGAGTGGGACATCCTCCACCAAGAGGTCGAGGTCTACGACAAGTGGGGCAGACACAGGGGGGTGGCGGATCCAGTGAGCGGCGTGCTGATCAAGCCAGCCGTGAGGGGGCGGCGAATCGATGTCTGACCGCTACGTCGACCGCGTTCTCGAAGGCACCGCCGTCTGGACCGACGTCGACAACTATGTCGACCGCTGGCATCGAAGCGACTCGGATGAGGAGCTCCACGACTACCTGGGCTTCACGTGGGAGGAGTACGCGCTTTGGACGGAGCAGCCGCGGGCACTGCGCTTCATCCTCGCTGCGCGCGAGCGAGGCGAGCCCGTCCAGCAGCTACTCGAGCACTCCGGTGACGTCGCGGTGGCGGCACGGGGACTGACCAAACGCGATGCCCAGGTGATTCTCGAGTGGCTGCGCGAGACCGGTCGACTGCCGGACGACAGCTGAGACCAGAGCAGCGCCTGGCCGCCGAGTTGGTGCGACGATTCCGGCTGGTCCCGCCGATCGATCTTCGTGACCTGATTGAGCGCTTTGCCGACGTCGAGGTCGTGGCGATACCCGGTGATTGCGACGGCCTCGTCGTCGGACTCCACGGCCCAGCCGACAGGCCTGTGATCCTGGTCAGGAGTGAGGGCTCGAAGCTGCGCCGGCGCTTCACCCTGGCGCACGAGCTGGGCCATGTCCTCATGCCATGGCACCTGGGCGGAGGTTTTCTGTGCGACACGGGGCGAGTCGTTGACTTTGATGAGAGCGTTCGGGCATCGGCTGCCGAGGCGCAGGCGAACCGCTTCGCGGCCGAGCTGCTCGTGCCCTCGACATGGCTTGACGAGCGTCTTGCCGAACTCGGCGCGGACCGAGCCGAACCGTTGCTCGCCGCCATCCGCGAGGCCAACATCTCTGCCGAGGTTGCCTGCCTGCGGCTGATGGCAGCACTCCCCGCAGGACATGTTTTCGTGATTCCCGGGTCCGGCAATCGGGTCGTGCTGAGTGGCCAGACGCCTGGTACCGGGGTGTATCCACCCGACGCCGGTGAGGAGCTCGACCGCGCGAGGCTGGATCGGTTCTCCGAGTCGGCCGAGACGGTGAGCTACGGGACGCGTCGAGTTCTGTGGTGGCGCGTGATGGGGACCGGCGAAAGGGTGGCGCTCGATACAGGGCCACGTTCGTCAACCGAAGTTCTGCGCGACGCGCTCGGAAGACACACCGGCGGCGTGGACCTGCAGCAGTCGCTCTCCAGTGTCGTCGGAGCGGCTTACGGCAACGCCTTTCGAGAAGGGGACACGGCCGCGGAGGCATTGCTGGTGCGGTTCCGCGGGCGCTTCGCGAAGGAGCGTGGGTTGCCGGATGGGCTGCTACACGACGACGACTTCGAACTATGGCTGCGCAAGCGGGCGTTGGAGCTAGCGGCGCGGGCCAGGGAAAGGTGATCCGCGCTGGCAACCCGGAGCACAGGGGCGACCGCCTGCCCCTTGCCCCAGGCACTTCAGGAGGCGCTCGCTTCGCTCGACGGCGGAGGCGTTGATGTCGGTCAGCGTGTGGTACAGGTCGCGCGCTCCTTCCTGATTTAAAGTCGTAACTTCGAGGGTGAGCCACGGCCCCGCCTTGCCCGCGGGCCAGACCTGCAGGAGGCGGAATCCGCTGGGGAACTGGCCGGTCGACGCCGAGTAGACCGTGAATGGGTTGAAGTCGACAAGCGCAATGGGCTCTGCCCAGTCATCGGCGACGGGTCCGTCGACCAGGCGCACGTTGCGAAGGTCGAGAGCGTCGGATGCGAGCTTGTGCAACGCCGCTGCTGCTGCCGCCATCCGAACGGATGGAGCTTGGCGGTAGGGGTTTCGATATCGCGCCTCGAGTCGCCGCTGCGCCTCGGCAGGCGGTTCTGACGGTTCGAGCAGCATGGCCCGGCAGGCGAGGTTTCCCTGGCGCACTTGAGCCGCGAGGTGAAATGCGGTCGGCAGCCCGAGCTTCGGACCCAGGTCGTCAAGGAGTGGGATCGAGGTTGTGCGCTCGTGGCGCCCGGCATCAGGATCCTCAGGAATGTCGTCCAGACGCTTTAGTGCCCAAGCCAGCTCGTCGCCACGCGCCCACAGGAGAACGAACGGCCCCGCCAGTGGCTCCCCCGTCACGACGTGTCGTACGACCGGGGTCTCGGTTTGCACCGTGCCCTCGAGCCGCTTTTCTTCCGCCCTCAACCGCGCCTGCCGCTCGGGCGATGCCGGCTCACCCGGCATCCCGAAGACGGGATGCGCTTGAACGCTGACGTGAGACGATCCTCCACATCCCAGCGCCTTGATCTGTTCCGAAAAGGGTCGCGCTCGTGAGTAGTACGTGTCGAGCGCGTACCGCTGAGGCGAGCGCTCCTCGTCGACTAAGACATACAGATCGATGTCGCCCACGGTGCGCGCGCCGCGCGCGAAGGATCCGAATGCCCAGATCTCGCGCAACAGGTTGACGGGCGGCCGCCCGGTCGCGGCGCGTTGGACGACATCGGCGAGCTTCCTCGTCGCCACGGACCTCGGGATCCTGGACTTCACAAGAAAGGCGGCGACGTCGGGGGGTGTCTCAGGAACGCGCATCGGACGGGATACTGGGTGAATGGATTCTGCCGAAGCGGAGGCCCTGCTTGCATCCGATCCCGAGGCGCTGTGGGCGATGATGCTCGCCCTCGGTGCTCGGAACGGCGTCGAGGACCTCCACGCGAGCGGCGCGTTTGAAGACGAGGATGCCCCGCTGCTGAACGGGGCGCTCCGGCGGCACCTCTATGGCGCTCTCGTGGCGCTCACCTACTCAACGAACACACGCCATCCGCATCGGAGGTGGTTCGAGGATTTCCTCCTAGATGTCGCCGGCGCCGCTCCGGAGGGTGACGGCCCGGAACAGGCCCTGCCGCCGCTGCGCGGAGCATGCGTCTTGGCCGTCCAGGAGTTCGCAGAGGCGATTCGCCTCGGTCATACGGCCCGCGTCGCGCTGGCGCGGTCGGCGGTGAACGGGATGGAAGACCATTATCGGGTCATGGCCGGGACGAGCGGGGTCGGGGCAGACCCAAGCGCGCTCGGTTTTGTGATCGCGGCGATCCCGGGTTACTGGGAGCGACCCGAGCTTTCTCTGGAAGTCGCCTCCCGCGTCAGAAACACCTAATACGGGAGCGACGGGACTCGAACCCGCGACCTCCGGCGTGACAGGCCGGCGCTCTAACCAACTGAGCTACGCCCCCGGGGCGCGGGGGGTCCCGCGCGGGCTTCGCAGTATAGGCCGGACCCTGTAGCCCGACCGGGCCGCGGGGGGCGGGCGCGAACGGCCGTCCGCCGGCCGCAACTCCTCCCCGGTCCACCGTGTTTCGGGGGGCGGCAACGAATGAGGAGGACGTGAGGACACAATGATCGGCTCTCGACTCTCAAGGCTGGGGTTCGTGGTCGTCGTGGTTGTGGCTTCGATGGCGCTTGTCGCCTCGGTGGCCATGGCGGCGAAGATCGTCGGCACCGACAACAGCGAGACCCTGACCGGGACTCCGCAGCGCGACTACATCAGCGCCAAGGGTGGCGACGACACCGTCAACGCCGACGCGGGCAACGACCGCGTCCGGGGCGGGACGGGGAACGACACGCTGAACCTGGCCGCGGGCCGTGACCGCGGGTTCGGCGGTGACGGCAACGACACCATCAACGGCGGCGACGGCCGTGACCACATCCACGGCGGCGACGGCAATGACACCAACAACGGCGACGCCGGGAACGACCGGATGTCGGGCGGCAAGGGCGACGACCTCCAGCACGGGGGCGCCGGCAACGACCGCATCTTCGCCAACCTGGGCCGGGACGAGACCTGGGGCGGGGACGGCAACGACGACCTGTGGGCCATGGCCCGCGGGGACGTCAGCGGGCCGAACGACACCGCCGGGGACAAGATCCACGGCGAGGGTGGCAACGACGTCATCCACGTCCGGGACGGCGAGGCCGACCAGGTCGACTGCGGCGACGGCCGCGACGTCGTGATCGCGGACTCGGTCGACGTGGTCGCCGGGGACTGCGAGCGCACGTACCGCCGCGCGCCGCGCACCCGTCAGGACAAGCCCGAGAACGACCAGCAGCACCAGCGCGAGGAGAGCGACCGGCGGGACCACCGCTAGGCCTCCACGGCTCCTCGAGCACAGGGAAAGGGCCCCGGGCGACCGGGGCCCTTTCTCATGTTCGGCCGCAGTCCGTCGTCTAGGGTCCCGGGCCGCTCATGAGCGGACCCGCGACATGAACGCCTTCGAAGCCCTGGTCCTCGGGTTCGTGCAGGGGCTCACGGAGTTCCTGCCCGTCTCCTCGACGGCCCACCTGCGCATCGTGCCGGCGTTCGCCGGGTGGCACGATCCCGGCGCGGCGTTCACCGCGGTCACCCAGCTGGGGACGATGGCCGCGGTCGTGGTGTTCTTCCGCGCCGACCTGCTGCGCATCTCCCGCGCGTTCCTGGCCAGCCTGCGCGACCCGAGCCGCCGCCGCGACACCGACGCCCGGCTGGGGTGGATGATCGTGCTGGGAACGATCCCGATCGGGATCTTCGGCCTGGCGTTCAAGCACCCGATCGAGACGGGGGCGCGCAACCTGACCCTGATCGGCTGCACGCTGATCGCCCTGGGGCTCGTGCTCGCCTGGGCCGAGCGAGTCGGCAGCCGCGACCGTGACCTGGATCGCCTGACCGGGCGAGACGGTGCGGTGATCGGGCTCGCCCAGGCGGCGGCCCTGATCCCGGGAGTCTCGCGCTCCGGCGCGACGATCAGCGCGGGCCTGTTCCTGGGTCTGGATCGCACGGCCGCGGCGCGCTACTCGTTCCTGCTGTCCGTCCCGGCCGTCGTCCTGTCCGGCCTGTACGAGCTCAAGGGCCTGGTGGACGGCTCCACCACCGGCCCGCAGCCGAGCCTGGCCGTGACGGCGCTGGCGACGGTCGTCGCGTTCGTCGTGGGCTACGCGTCGATCGCGTTCCTGCTGCGTTACCTGACATCGCACTCCACCCTGGTATTCGTGGGGTACCGCGTCGCGCTGGGCGCGGTGGTGCTGGCGCTGGTCGCCGCCGGCGCGATCCACTAGGCGTTTCGTCGGCATAGGCTTGTGCGCGCGTGTCCGCCGCGGCTCCCCAGCCCGTTTCCTTCAACCCGTTCAAGCGGCTGGCGAACGACCTGCGCAGCGAGCGCTCGTGGGACGGCGCGCTGCCGCCCGGCCCGACCAACTTCTCCGCCCGGCGCACCTACAAGGTGGCGCGCGAGCCGCTCCCGCTGCTGCTGGACGCCTACCGCGAGCACGGGCCGGTCTTCTCGATGCGGATCCTGCATGCGTCGGGCGTCTTCATGCTGGGACCCGAGGCCAACCACTACATGCTGGTCGAGAACGCGGCCAACTTCCGCTGGCGCGACGGCGCCTTCATCGACCTCATCCCGCTGCTGGGCGACGGCATGCTCACCATCGACGGGACCTACCACCGCCGCGCCCGGCGCATCATGCTCCCCGCCTTCCACCGCGACCGGATCGCGGCCTCCCAGGAGACGATGGTGGAGGAGACGGAGCGGGCGCTGGACGGCGTTCATCCCGGCGAGGAGCTCGACGTCTACCACTGGACCCGGGCGCTGGCCATGCGGATCGCGATGCGGGCGCTGTTCGGGTTCGACCCCGACCGCTCGGGCCGCGGGATAGACGTCGCGGACGAGTTCGAGCGGGCGCTGTCCTACTACGCGGCCGACTACGCGGTCCAGAGCCTGCGCGGCCCGTTCACTCCCTGGCGGCGGATGCGCGAGGCCCGGCGCCTGCTGGACCGCGTCATCTACGCCGAGATCGCCCAGCGCCGCGCGCAGGACGAGCTGGGCGAGGACGTCCTGTCCCTGCTCATGCAGGCCCGCGACGAGGACGGCTCCACGTACTCCGACCGCGAGCTGCGCGACCAGCTCATGACGCTGCTGTTCGCCGGCCACGACACGACCACGTCCACCGTCACCTTCCTCTTCCTGGAGCTGGCGCGCCACCCGGCCGTGCTGGCCGGCCTGGTGGAGGAGCAGGACGAGGTCCTGGACGGGCGCGCGCCCGCGGCCGCCGACGTCACCGGTGAGGCGCTGCCCCGGCTGGAGATGGCCCTGGAGGAGACGCTGCGCCTGTATCCGCCGGCCTGGATCGGCCCTCGCCGGTCCGTGGAGGCGTTCGAGTTCGGGGGCCACAGGATTCCGGCGGGCGTGCCGGTCAGCTACTGCTCGTGGGCCTCGCACCGGATCCCCGAGGTCTTCCCCGAGCCGGAGGCCTTCGTGCCCGAGCGCTTCGCGCCCGAGGCCAGGGCGCGGCTGCCCAAGGGCGCCTACGTGCCCTTCGGCGGCGGCTCGCGGACCTGCATCGGGATGCGCTTCGGCCAGATGGAGATCCGCACGATCTCCACGCTGATCCTCCAGCGGATGCGCCTGGGACTGGTCCCCGGGCACACCGTGAGCATCCGCCAGATGCCCACGCTCTCGCCCCGGGGCGGGCTGCCGATGCTCGTGCAGGAACGCGAGGCCCCGCTGCCCGCGACCGCCGGCCGGCCCGCCGGTTCGCCCCGGTAGCGTTCCCGGCCGCCCGTGCTCCGTCTCCGTGTCCTGCTGGTCGTCTGCGTGCTCGCCCTCGCCGGTTGCGGGGGTGGCGGCAAGCCCGGCACCGACCGCAAACGGACCGCGGGCGGGGGAGTGGGGACCAAGGACCCGGTGCCGGGCGAGAAGATCGGGGACGCGATCAACCGCATCAAGGGGGCGGCCACGGCCAGCGGGTGCGAGGCGGTCAAGGGCCTGCTGCACTCCACCTACGGCGACGTCTCCGACGAGGCGTGCCGGGCCGTGAAAGCCGAGATCGGCGCCTTCCGCGACCCCGCCGGCGCCGCCTACGGAACCGGAGCGGCGATCGACTTCCAGACCGCGGCCGGAGAGCAGCGCACCGCGATCCTGGTGCTGGACGCGGACCGGACCTTCCGGCTGGACTTCGTGCTGGACACCCACCAGCAGACGATCGGCACGACCAAGCCGGCGGCCTTCGACCGCAACGCGACCATGGTGGTCCGCACCATGCAGACCGGGGACTGCAGCGGCTTCCTGCGGCTGGCCTCGCGGACGATGGGGCTGGGCGTCGGTCCCGACGACGAGGTGTGCCGGCGCGTGTCGGAGGTGCCCTTCCGGCGGGAGCTGGTGGCCAACCCGGCGGCCAAGCCGGTCCCGCTGGGCGGCAACGGGTGGGAGGCGTTCTACAAGCTGCGCACCCGCCCGGACGCCTACTACACGATGGTCATGGTGCGCGAGGATCCCGCCTCGACCGTGGGCTCGCCCCGGTACGTGCTGGTCAACGCGCTGCCGGCGGGCTGAGCCCGAGCGTCCGCTTCAGCGCGAGCACCCGGGCCGCCGCCTCGCGCACGCGCGCGCGAAACGCCGCGTCGCGCCGGGCGCGGCGCAGGAAGGCCTGGGAGATCGGACGGAAGGAGCCGTCGCCGGTCATCAGGACCAGGTCGGCGCCGGCCATCAGCGAGCGCTGCGCCGCCGTCTCCACCGCCGAGCGCTGCGTCACCGCGCGGGCCTCGATCGAGTCGGTGATCACCACGCCGCGAAAGCCGAGGCGGTCGCGCAGGAGCTCGCGCAGCAGCACCGGCGACTGGGAGGCCAGCCGCGCGCCGTCCACGTTCGGGTAGGTGGCGTGCGAGGTCATGATCAGCGGCACGCCCGCCGAGATCGCGGCCCGAAAGGGAACGAGGTCGGCGGGCTCCAGGTGCACGTTCGTGGCCGCGTGGTCGGTGTTGGCGCCGGCCGCCCCCAGGCCGGGGAAGTGCTTGGCGGTCGCGGCCACGCCGCCGGCGCGGTAGGCGCCCACGGCGGCGCGGATCGCCGCCGCCACGCGCGCCGCGTCCCCCGGGAACGTGCGCGCGGCCAGGGCCGACCCGGGACGGCCGACGTCGGCCACCGGCGCCAGCGTCACGTTGATCCCCACCGCGCGCAGGTCGCGGGCCGCGGCGCGCGCCTGCGCGGCGGCCCGGGCCGGCGTGGACTGGGCCGCCTGGCCCGCGTCCGGCGCGGCCCACGGGACGATGTGGAACTCGCCGCCCTCCTGGTCGGTCATGACCAGCGCCCGGCGCCCGGAGGCGCGCTGGAGCGCGTCCGTGAGCGCGCGCAGCTGGCCCCGGTCCTGCACGTTGCCGCCGAACAGGATCGTGCCCGATACCCGCCCCTCGCGCAGCGCGCGGGTCACGTACCCCGGAGCGGAGGTCCCGCCGAAGGCCAGCACCAGCACCTCGCCGACCTGGCGGCGCAGGGGAAGGCGGTCCACCTCGGCGGTGGCGGCCGGCGGCGGCGCGGTGGACCGCGCGGGGACGCCGGGCGCGCGGGAGGGCTTCGCGGAGTCCCCGCACCCGGCCAGCGCCAGGGCGGCGAGCAGGAGGGCGACCGGGACGCGCACGCCCGGCACCGTAACGCGCGGGCGCTCAGCCCAGGCGGGCCGTGGCTCGGCGGAACGGCTGCTCGCGGGACAGCAGCGCGTCCATGTCCATCCGCTCCAGCGGACGGGTGAAGTGGAAGCCCTGGCCCAGCCGGCACCCGAGCGCCAGGAGCCGCAGCCGCTGGTCCTCGCGCTCGATCCCCTCGGCCACCACCTCCAGGCGGAACGACTCGCCCAGGTCGATGATCGCCCGCGCGAGCGTCGAGTCCGCGTCGGCCCCGTCGACGTCGTCCACGAAGGCCTTGTCGATCTTGAGGATGTCGATGGGGAAGCGGCGCAGGTACTGGAGCGAGCTGTACCCGGTCCCGAAGTCGTCCACCGCGAGCTTCACGCCCAGCGCCTTGAGGCGCTTGAGCTTGGCGATGGTCGCGTCGATGTCGCTCATCAGCACGGTCTCGGTGATCTCCAGGACGAGGTGCTCCGGCGCGAGGCCGGCGCGCTCCAGCGCCGCGCCGACGTCCTCCACCAGCCCGGGGGACTGGAGCTGGCGGCCGGACAGGTTCACGCAGACGCTGAAGGGGTCCTCGGCGGGTCGGGCGAGGAGCCAGCGCGCGCCCTGGCGGCAGGCCTCGTTGAGCACCCAGCGCCCGAGTTGGGGCATGAGCTGCGTCTCCTCGGCCAGGGGGATGAAGGAGTTCGGCGGCACCAGCCCTCGCTGGGGATGGCGCCAGCGCACCAGCGCCTCCACCGCGTGGATGTCGCCGCCCTCGAGGTCGACGATCGGCTGGTAGTGCAGGACCAGCTCGTCGCGCTCGACCGCGCGCTGGAGGTCGGCTTCCAGCTCCAGGCGCTCCATCACCGCGGCGTGCATGCCGGGCTCGAAGACCTCGTAGCGGCCCTTGCCCGATGCCTTGGCGCGGTACATCGCGAGGTCGGCGTCGCGGATCGGGTCGTCGGCCCGGCCGGTGCCCACGGCGATGCCGATGCTGGCGCTGATGAAGACCTCGCGGCCCGCGATCTTGAAGGGCGCCTCCAGGGAATACAGGATCCGCATGGCCACGCGCTCGGCCGCCGCCTGGTCGCCCACGTCCTCCAGCAGCACGGCGAACTCGTCGCCGCCGAAGCGCGCCGCGGTGTCCCCCGGGCGGATGCAGTCCGCCAGGCGCGACGCCACGGCCACCAGCAGCTCGTCCCCGGCGGCGTGGCCGAGGGAGTCGTTGACCATCTTGAAGCGGTCCAGGTCCAGGAACAGGACGGCCAGCGGAGTCTGGTTGCGCTGGGCGCGCTTGAGCCCCTGCTCCAGGCGGTCCACGAGCAGGGCGCGGTTGGGCAGTCCGGTCAGGGCATCGTGGAAGGCCTGGTGCAGGGCGTCGTCCACGGTCTTGGCGTCCGTCAGCGCCAGCGACGCGGACTCGGCCAGCGCCACCAGCGCGTCGCGCTCGGAGGCCGAGTACTCGCGACCGGCGCGCATCGTCGCGACCACCAGGCTGCCGACCACCGCGCCGTCCTCGCGCACGGGCGCGCCCATCGCGGCCTGCAGGCCCTCCTGCGCGTACTCGGCCAGCGCGCCCTGGGCGCTCGCGTAGCTCTCGAGCACCACCAGGCGGTCCTCGGCGATCGCGCGGCCCCCCGCGCCCGCGCCCACGCGACCCCGGCGGATCGTCTCCAGCGTTTCGGGCTCCACCCCCGCGCTGGCCACCACCACCATGGCTCGCGGGTCCAGGGGATCCACCAGGCGCAGCGCCGCGGTCTCGTCGCCCACGAGCCGGCACGCGCTCTGGACCACGGTGTCGAGGAGCTCGTGGCGCGACGCGCGCGAGACGATCAGACGCTGGATCTCGGACAGGCTCTCCAGCAGGGCCTGACGCTGCAGCATCCGCCGGGTCAGGCTCAGCACGCGAGCCATCCCCCGCAGCAGATCGGTCTCCTCGCGCGAGAACCCGTCGTCGCCGGCGCGGGCGATCAGCAGGCGCCCCGGGGCCTCCTCCTCGAGATCGACGGCGGCCGTGCTGCAGGCGCCCAGTCCCGAGAGATCGATGACGCCGGCATCCGCCTCGGAGGCGCCGGCCAGCGCCTGCTCGGGCACGGTCCCGGGCGGGAAGCCGATGGACGCCGTCAGCGCGCCGTGGGTGACGATGGCGCCCACCTCGGCCTCCAGCACCTCCGCGGCGCGCTCCACGGCGCCGCGCACGGCGGCCGCCTCGTCGGCGAAGGAGGCCACGAAGGCCATGAACTCCGCCAGCTGCTGCGTGGACCAGCTCTCGGTGCTGTGCGTCACGCCGGCTCCTCCTCAGCCCAGCGCCAGCACGACCAGCGTCTGGTTGTGAAATCCACTGACCCCGTGGGTACGGGCGATCTCGCCGTAGGTGTAGAAGCCGGCCACCGGCGCGCCCGGGGCGCTGCCGGCCACGCGGTCGACCTCGTTGCGGATGCCCTCGTCGCCCAGCACCCCGCGGCGGGCGATGCAGTCGAAGGCGAGCATGCCCAGCGGCGGCTCGCCGCCCAGGGATTTCAGCGCGTCGGCGCAGGCGCCGTCGGTGGCCGTCAGCACGGAGGCGTCGTCCCCCTCCATGAACCAGGCCAGGCCGCCCTGGGGGACCTCGGCGATGCAGCCCAGCGAGCGGTCCT
This sequence comes from Solirubrobacteraceae bacterium, assembly GCA_033855845.1. GTDB lineage: Bacteria > Actinomycetota > Thermoleophilia > Solirubrobacterales > Solirubrobacteraceae > AC-38. The sequence continues at coordinate 31,262 of JAWVFR010000059.1, read as the reverse complement.
CGAAGCCGGCCTCGCCCACGAAGCGGACCTGGTCCTCGCCGCTGCGGCGCGAGAGGCCGAGGGGATGGGTGAGGGCGAAGCGGGTGAAGGCGGCGGGGTCCTCGCGCGCCTCCGCGGGCGCGGACAGCCGGTCCAGGTAGACGTCCAGCGCCGGCTGGCTGTCCAGCAGGTACACACGGTTGTTGGCGCTGCGGGTGACCACCATCGGCTCGCCGACGCGGCTCCAGCCGTGGCGCACGCCGATCCCCATGGGCCCGTCGGAGGCGATGGCCGCGCCCACGACGGCGTCGCGCAGGACCTCGGTTCCGTGCAGCTGGTAGGTCGCCTTCATCTTCAGGTCGTCGCCCGCGCACCCGCCGACCAGCGGTACCGAGGCGCCCAGCACGCCGTAGGCGCCGCGCACGATCTCCTGCTGGTCGCCGGCCAGGCCGTCGGTCAGCAGCATCATCACATGGTGGGGATGCCCGTCCAGCTCGCACACCGCGCCGGCGACCTCGGCGCCCGCCTCGCGCAGGCGCAGCGACGCGCCGGCGGCCGCGGCCGTGGAGGCGGCGAAGCCCTCGCCCCCGAGCGCGGTCACCACCACGCCGGAGTCGCCCGGGCCGGCGGTGGCGATCTCGCCCGCCGTGGAGCAGCCGATCAGGGGCACCCCGCCCGAGCGCTCGTTGATGGCTCCCAGGAGGGCCTCGAGGTCGTAGGCGTCCGAGCAGAAGACGACGAGCAGCTTGGCGTCCTCGCGGGCGAGGGCGAGATCGGCGGCGGCGGTGCCGGCGGCGCGGGCGTCGGGGTCGGCGGACTGACCCACGGAGACCCAGCGCGACGGTCGCGCGCCGTCGCGAAATGCGTCGGGCATGTCCGCTTCATCGGCCGCGCGCGGCGAAACCTGAGCTTAAGACGCCATCTCGCGGACGCGCTGCGCCTGGTGGGAGACGCCGAGGCGCTCCCATTCCTCCTGCGCGGCCTCGAACGCGGCCGGGGCGGCGGGCGGATCGGTGCTGCGCAGCGCCCGCCCGAGGAGCATGGAGCAGCGCGCGGCGTCCAGCGGGCGGCCCAGCTCCGTCCAGTGCGCGCGGGCCTGGCGCAGCGCCTCGGCTCCGTCGGGGGCCGTGGCCCCGTCGGCCTCCAGGGCCGCGGCGTGCCCGGTGGGGTAGTGCAGGCGCTCGGACAGGGTCACGGCCTCCTGCGCCGCCTCGCGCGCCTGGACGTCGCGCCCGGCCAGGGCGAGCGTCACCGCCCGCGCGGAGGTCGCCTGGATGGACTGGGCGATCAGGCCGGCGCGCTCGCACACGTCCAGCGCCTGGTCCAGCGCCGTGACCGAGCCGTTGACGTCCCCGCGGTCGCGCAGCGCGACGGCCAGGCCGAACAGCGCCGAGAACGCGACCTCCGACCAGCCGACCTGCTCGGCCAGCTCGTGCGAGCGCCGGAACAGGCGCTCGGCCTCGTCCCACTTGCCCTCGCGCCAGTAGAGCAGCCCGCGCAGGGCGTAGGGGAGGCACAGCTTGCCGATCAGCCCCTCGCGCTCGGCCAGCTGGGCCGCCGCGGCGCTGGCCTGCTCCACGCCCTCCCAGTCGGCCCGGTACACAGCGAGCTGGGCCAGGGCGGACTGCAGCTCCACCGCCGCGGGCACGTCACCGAGCCGCTCGGCCTGGGCCAGCGCCTCGGCGTAGGCGTCCTGGGCGGCCGGGTAGTCGGCCTCGAAGACCTCCAGGTGATGGCCCAGGGCCAGGAGCGCGAGGATGGTCTCCGATTCGTCCGAGCCGCGGGCCAGCTCGACCGCGCGCTCGAGGTTCTCGCGCGCCTTGGCCGCGTCCCCGATCCGCCCGAACACCCGCCCGAAGATGCCGTGGGCGCGGCTGGCCGCGCGCGTCTCACCCAGGCGCTCGGCCAGGCGCAGCGACTTCTCGGCGGCGTAGATGGCCAGCATGTTGTCGCCGGTCTGCATGTACAGCCACGCGGCCTCCTCGTACAGGCGCACCAGCTCGATCACCGGCGGCCCGTCCTTCAGGAGGTTGATCCCCTTCTGGTGGTGCTCGATGGCCTGGCGGCGCTCGCCGCGGTGCCACAGCCCGGCGCCTATCTTGCGGTGCAGGTCGGCCACGCGCTGGAGGTCCTCGCACCCGCGGTGGAAGTCCAGGCACTCCTCCCACACCGAGATGGCGGCGTCCACCCGGCCCAGGCGCAGCGCCACGTCGCCCTGCTTCTCGCCGATCCGCGCGCGCACCTCCTCGCCGACCCCGGCGCCGAGGTCGCGGGCCGAGCCGTAGTGGGCGAAGGCCTCGCGGTTGGAGTACAGGGTGGCCGCGGCGTCCCCGGCCGCCTCCAGGAAGCGGACGGCCTTGCCGCGGATCGGTCCCAGCTCGTCCGCGGGCAGCCGGGCCTCGCCGCCCAGCGAGGCCGCGCGCCCGTAGTGCTCGGCCAGCAGCGCCACCACCTCGTCCGAGCGGTCCCCGGCGCGCTGCTCGATGAAGCCGCCGACCTCCAGGTGCTTGCGGGCTCGCACCGCCTTGGGGAGCATCTGGTAGGCGACGTCGCGGATCAGCACGTGCTTGAAGGCCAGCTCGGCCTCGCCGGCCAGGCGGCCGCCGGCCTCGGGCACCACGATGTCCTTCTCCTGCAGGGAGACCAGCGCCTCCTGGAGGTCGCGGCCCTCGGCGCGGGCGAGCGGGGCCAGCGCCTCCTCCCAGAACGTCCGGCCCACCACGGCGGCCTGCTGGACGACGAGCCGCTCGAACGGCTCCAGCGAGTCCAGGCGCGCCGCGAGCAGCGCCTGCACCGTGTCGGGCAGCTCGTCCGCGTCCCCGGCGCCCTCCTCCTCCAGCAGCCGCACGATCTCCTCGGCGAAGAACGGGTTGCCGCCGGCGCGCTCCGCGACCGCGGGCGGCAGGGCGGCGCCCGCGCCCGGCATCAGCGCCTCCACCAGGTCCTCGGTCTGCTCGCGGGTGAGCGGGTCCAGGAACACCGAGGTGGCCCGCCGGCGACCCCCGCCCCAGGCCGGCCGGCGGTCGAGCAGCTCGTCGCGGGCCAGGCACACGATCAGCGCGGGGGCGCGGACCCACTGGGCCAGGTACTCGACCAGGTCCAGCATCCCCGAGTCCGCCCAGTGGATGTCCTCGAAGACCAGGACCAGCGGGCGGCGCAGCGCCATCGTCTCGATCACCGAGCGCACGGCGGAGAAGAAGTTCTCCCGCGCGCGCTGGGGGTCCTGGCCCTCCCCGGGGGCGTCGGGCGGGGGCGAGCCGATGCCCAGTAGGCGGGCGATCAGCGCGGCCTTGCGCTCCGCGGGCTCAGCGCCCGGCTCGTCGGGCGCGTCGGCCAGCAGCTCCACCATGCGGTCCGACAGCTTCGACCACGCCACGTCGGCGGGGTCGCTGTCGGAGACCTGGCACTCGGCGCGCAGCACCTCGGTCAACGGCCAGTAGACGATCCCCGACCCGTAGGGCAGGCAGCGGCCCTCGCGCAGGCCGGGCGCGGGGTCGCGGCGGCCCAGCGCGGCGGCCAGCTCGCGCGCGAGGCGCGTCTTGCCCACCCCGGCCTGCCCGACCACGGTCACCAGGTGGGGACGGCCCTCGCGCACCACGCGCGCGTAGGCGGACTCCAGTTCGGCCAGCTGCTCGTCGCGCCCGACCAGGGGCGCCTCGCGGCGCGAGCGGGCGCGGCGGGCGGCCTGGGCGGCGAGCAGCCCCACCGCCTCCCACGCGGGGACGGGCTCCGCCTTGCCCTTGAGCTCCAGGGCGCCGATCTCCTCGTAGCGCACGGCGTCGCGGGTGGCGCGGACCGTGCGCTCGCCCACCGTGACCGAGCCGGGGCGCCCGGCGGCCTGGAGGCGGGCCGCGACGTTCACCGTGTCCCCGGTGACGGTGTAGGAGTCGCCCACGGCGCCGGCCAGGACCTCGCCCGTGTTCAGCCCGACCCGCAGCGCGAAGGACACGCCGTACTCGCGCTGCGCGTCCGCGTTGATCTCCTCCATCGCGGCCTGCATCCCCAGGGCCGCGCGCACGGCGCGCTCGGCGTCGTCCTCGTGGGCCACGGGCGCCCCGAACAGCGCCATCACGTTGTCGCCGATGTACTTGTCCACGGTCCCTCCGTACTGCTGGACCTCCTGGCCCAGGCGCCGCAGGCAGCGCTCCACCATCGCCTTGACCGACTCGGGGTCCATGCGCTCGGCCACGGCCGTGTAGCCCGACAGGTCGGCGAACAGCACCGTGACCTGGCGGCGCTCCTCGGCCGGGACGGCGGGCGCCCGGGGGGCGGGCGCCGCGGGGCGCGGGACGCTGCGCCGGTCCTGCTCGGTGCCGCACGCCGGGCAGAAGCGCGCCTCGTCCGGAATCGCTTCTCCGCAGCCGGTGCAGCGCCGCGGCAGCGCGGTCCCGCAGGACATGCAGAACCGCGCGTTGGCGGGGTTCTCCGTCGCGCACGCAGAACACACCTGGCCGGCCATCGTCTGACGATATAGGCTCGCCACGACCGGGAAGCTCAGACGGAAGGAGCCACGCATGGGGCTCTTCGACAAGATGAAGGACGCTCAGCAGCAGGCGCAGGACGCCATGTCTTCGGCGGGCGCGGCGCAGGCGCCGCCGGGCGTGCCGGGCATGGGCGGGGTCGACATGGCCGCCCAGGCGGCGTACGCCCAGAAGGCCCAGAAGCTGCAGGCCGCGGGCGTGGAGGCCCCGGGCCAGGTGCTCGCCATCCGCGGCACCGGCACCACCGACATGGGCGGCGGGCAGGAGACCGACTTCGACGTGACCATCACCCCGGCCGGCGGGCAGGCGTACCAGACCACAGTCCGCCAGTCGATGCTCCCCGCCCAGCTGGAGGGAATCGCCGTGGGCGCGGCCATCACCGTCAAGTACGACCCCGACGACCCGAGCCAGGCCCTCATCTACGGCTGGTAGCCCGCGAGGGCAGGAAGGAGGAGCCATGGGCTTCTTCAAGGACATGAAGGGACTCAAGGAGCTGGGGGACCACCACGGCGGCATGCCGTCGATGAAGAGCGCGTTCCAGGACATTCGCGCGGTCACCGACGACAAGGGCGAGAAGGAGGTCATCGAGAAGGGCGTCCCGGCCAAGGCGATCTGCAAGGGCTTCGCCACGCCGGTGCCCGACGACCGCTTCTCGATGCAGATCCCGCTCGAGGTCCACCCGCCCGGCGGCGGCGCCCCCTACGAGCTCAACTACGTGTACGCGACCGCGCGCCAGAAGGCCGCGATCTCCGTGGGCATGGAGATCCCGATCAAGGTGCTGCCCGACGACCCGAATCGGATCGCCATCCAGTGGGACGCGCAGCAGGCCAACCTCGCGGCCGCCGGAGGCGACATGGCGGCGGTGACCGCGGGCCTGCAGCAGACCTACGGCGGCGTCGCGGATGCCGCGATGCGCGAGGCCATGGCCGCCGGCGGGGCCCCGCCGGTCCCTGGCGCGCCCGCGGCGGACGCGGGCGACGCCGGAGCCCGGCTCAACCAGCTCGGCAAGCTGCGCGAGCAGGGCCTGATCGACGACACGGAGTACGAGGCCAAGAAGGCCGAGATCCTGAAGGACCTCTAGGCGTCAGGCGGCCGGCACGCCGGCTGCCCGCAGGACCGTGCCGCGCTCGGCCGCGTACCGGCCCAGCGCGGCCCGCGTCTCCTCGGGGGCGTTGCCCACGATCGTGACCCGGCTGCGGTAGTCGCCGTCGGCGTCGAAGCGCACGGAGATGCGGAAGTAGTTCTCCGTGTTACCGCCCCACAGGCGATTCAGGCCGAACGAGGAGAGGTTCATGATGCGCGTCGTCGCGTCCTGGTAGCGGCGCTCGTACATCAGCGTCTCCACCGCCTCGTCGTGCAGCTGGAAGCCGGCGTCCCCGATGGCCTCGGGCGGCTGCTCGCGCCACGACGCCATGAGGCCGGGCGCGGCCCCGTCGTGCGTGAACTGGAGGTTGATCTCGTCGGCCATGGCGCCAGCCTAACCGCAGCCGCGCGACCGGACGCGGAAATAGCGGAGGCCGGGCACAGGGCCCGGCCTCCTGGGAGTGTTATGCGGTTGTTGGCCCGGGTGCGTTTTCGGGTCCACGGCTGCCGATCCTTCGGATTGCAACAAATCTTGGGAGGTTCGCGGCGAAAGTCCCCATGCCCGAACCGCAAGATCTGGACTCAGGATGCGTTGACATCAGGAACTCCGTCAACGCCTCATCGCAGGGGAGCACGAATGCGCAAGTCTCCGGTGGCCACGGTCCTGGCCGTTCTCTTCGTCCTACCGTCGTTCGCCCACGCCGCGCCGCAGGCACCGGTGTCGCTGCCGCCCGTGGACCGCACCCTGACCGCGGCCGATGCCGTCCCGCGCGCGTGCGCGCAGGGGCTGCAGCGCGACGCGGCCGGCGTGGCGACCAGCGCGTACCGCGCCCCGATGAGCGGCTTCGTGACCGTGCGCCTGGCCTCGGCCGGCGCCTCCGACTGGGACCTCGCGCTCTTCGACGCCGCCACCGGGCGGCGCCTGGCCGCGTCCCAGTCCTTCGGGTCCGACGAGGTGACGCAGACCTGGGTGCGCAGCGGACAGGAGCTGGTGGCGCAGGGCTGCCGGCGCCATGGCGGCGCCCGCAGCGCCGCCCTGAGCTTCGAGCTGTTCGACGTCGCGCCGCCGCAGTCGGCGGGCACCCCCGCGCTGCTGAGCGTCCGCTACGGCGGCAACCGCGACCTGCAGCGCCTGGAGCGCCTGGGCGTCGACCTCACCCACAACATCCACAACGGCCTCGCGGACGTGATCGTCAACGGCTCCGGCCAGGCCGAGCTGCTGCGCAAGCACGGGTTCGCCTTCACCACGAAGGTCGCCGACCTGCCGAAGGCCGACCTGGAGAGCCGCGCCGCCGACCTGCGCTTCGGGCAGCGCGTGAGCAAGTCCTCGCTGCCCAGCGGGCGCACCGGCTACCGCATGTACGAGGACTACCAGAGCGAGCTCAAGGCGCTGGTGGAGAACCCCGCCTTCCAGGGACACGTCCGTCCCGCGATCCTCCCCAAGCGCACGGTCCAGGGACGCGAGCTGTCCGGCGTGGAGATCGCGAGCAACGTCAACGCGGTCGACGACGGGCGGCCGGTCTACTTCGTGGTCGCCCTGCACCACGCGCGCGAGTGGCCCGCCGCCGAGGTGGCGATGGAGTACGCCCGCATGCTGGCGGAGAGCTACGGCACCGACCAGCGCGTGACCGACCTGCTGAAGCGCGTGCGCGTGGTCGTCGTCCCCCTGATCAACGCCGACGGCTTCGTGGCCTCGCGCACCGCGGTGGACCCAGCGGACCAGACGGGCGACGAGAACCTGCTGCTGGCCGAGCAGATCGCACCGCCCGGGCCCTTCGCCTACCGCCGCAAGAACTGCGGCGGCGGGCTGCCCGCCGGCGCTCCGTGCGACGTGCAGTACGGCATCGACCCCAACCGCAACTACGGAGAGGGCTGGGGCGGCGCCGGCGCGTCGATGAACCCGCTCGGCCTCACGTACCGCGGGCCCGGCCCCTGGTCGGAGCCCGAGACCCAGGCGGTGCACGAGTACTCCCAGCGCCGCCAGATCACCAACATCATCACGCTGCACAACGTCGCGGCCCTCGTGCTGCGTCCGCCCGGCCGCCGGTCCGACGGCCTGGCCCCCGACGAGCCCCGGCTCAAGGCGCTGGGCGACCAGATGGCCGACGCGACCGGGTACACGTCGCAGTACGGCTGGGAGCTCTACGACACCTCCGGCACCACCGAGGACTGGAACTACGCGGCCCAGGGCGCCTACGGCTACACGATCGAGATCGGCCCCGAGAACGGCAACTTCCACATGCCCTACGAGACCGGCGTGGTCAACGAGTGGACCGGAAGCGGCACGCGGGCGGGGCGCGGAGTGCGCGAGGCGCTGCTCCTGGCCGGGGAGTCGGCGGGCAACCCCGTCGACCACTCGGTGATCGAGGGCACCGCCCCCGCGGGGCGGGTGCTGCGCCTGCGCAAGGACTTCCAGACCAAGACCAGCCCGGTCTGCCAGATCGCGCTCGACGAGCCGCTGCTGGACGCCTGCGAGGCCAAGGGCGCGGCGCAGGAGATCCCGGACTTCCTGGACACCACGATGGCGGTGGGCCCGTCCGGGCACTTCGAGTGGCACGTCAACCCGTCCACGCGGCCGTTCGTCCGCATGCGCCGCGATCTCGGAGAGGTGCAGTCGGCCCGCACCGACACGTTCGGGCCGGGAGACGAGCAGACGGTCCCGCTCGGCGTAATCGAGAACGTCCCGGACCAGAGCGAGGAGCAGAGCTTCCACGACCGCGCGTTCACGGTCACCCCGCAGGACGGGGCTCGCCTGCTGCGGCTCACGCTCACCTCTCCCGGCAGCGCTGAGGACTACGACCTGCGGCTGTACCGCAAGGAGGGCGACGAGCTCAAGCCGGTCGGCGCGGGTGTCGGCGGCTTCGTGGGCCCGTTCCAGCTCCTCAACGGCAGCCCGGGGTCTTCCGGCAACCCGCCGGGCTTCGCCGAGGCCATCGAGTACAACGAGCCGCCGCCCGGCGAGTACCTGGCGCGGGTCGTCAACTACGCGGCCACCGGCAAGACCTGGGAGCTGAAGGTCGAGCGGCTGCACCGCGCGCCCGACGTCATCACGCCGGGCAAGACCGAGGCCTGGACGCTGACCTGCGAGACGCCCGGCGGCCAGGTGCTGGAGACGCAGTCGGTGACCGTGGACCGCGGCCACCGCGTGTCCCTCGACCTGGCGTGCGGACGCTCGGTGCAGGGCGAGCAGGGTCAACAGGGTCTCCCGGGTCAGCCCGGGCAGCAGGGTCAACAGGGTCAGCCGGGGCAGCCCGGTCCGCCAGGTCCGCCAGGTCCGGCGGGGCAGCCCGGCCAGCCGGGCTCGCCGGCACCGGCGACCCGACCGGTCGCGACACGCAAGCCGACCTGCCTGGAGAGGGCGAACCGGCTGCGCGGCGCGGCGCGCACCGCGGCGGTCAGGCGCTGCCAGGCCCTGGCCCGGCGCCAGGCGCTGAGCCGCTGCTACGCGCAGGCCCGCCGCCAGGGGTCGGCCGCGCGGCGCCGGTCGGCGATCCTGCGCTGCCGGGCGCGCTGGGGCTAGTCGGCGAAGGGCAGGAGCCGGTCGGCGCCGGTGATCTCCAGGACCTGCTGCACCGCGGGCGCGCCGCGGAGCAGCAGCAGGCGGTCACCGTCGGCCCGCGAGCGCGCGTGAAGGGACAGCAGGGTCCGGATGCCGGTGGAGTCCATGAACTCCAGGCCGCTGAGGTCCACGACGATCCGCGTGGCGTCGCCGGCTTCCACGCGCTGCATCTCGCGGTCCAGCGCGTCGCCGCAGGAGATGTCGAGCTCCCCGTAGACGGCGACGACCTGCTCGTCGCCCTCGCGCGCGCTGCGTATCGTCAGCGTGCCCGCCTCGATCGTCCGTGCCGTTTGGTCCGCCTGTGCCATACCCCACCACCCGCTCGTCGTCAGGGGCCGACCTGATTCGAGTGTACCGCCGTTGCCATGGCCTGTGGGCTCCAGGTAGTGTGCGAGTCGTATGCGGCGCTTCGCATTCTGGACCGTTGCCCTTTCACTGCTCGTGGCGGTCCTCGCTCCGGCGGCCTCGGCCTCCAGCACATTCCACGTCACGCGCACCGACGACCCGGCCCCGGGCACCTGCGACGCCGGGGACTGCTCCCTGCGCGAGGCGGTCACGGACGCCAACGCGAACTCGGCTCCGGACGTCGTGCTGCTGCCCGCGGGCACCTACACGCTGACCCTGGGGCCGCTGCCCACGATCACCCAGCCGCTGACCGTGTCCGGGGCCGGACCGGACGCGACGCGAATCACCGGCGCGACCGCCACCGGCCCGTCGACCGCCCTGCGCGCGGGCGTCGCGGTGGTCTCCGCGCCGACCGTCTTCGCGGACCTGACGCTGTCGGGGAATACCGCGACGGTCGACGATCCGGCGACGCAGTCGATCACGGTGGCGGCCGGGGCCCTGGTGGCCAACGCGACCGCGCTCACGCTGGTCCGGACCGTGGTGAGCGCCAACACCCAGTCCAGCCAGGCGACCGTGGGCGCCGGCGGGGTGGCGGGGAACGTCGGCACGCTGACCGTGATCGACAGCAGCATCTCGGCCAACGACAAGACCGGCTCCGGAACCGTGGCCGCCGGCGGCCTCGTCTCCAACGGTGGGCAGCTGGCGCTGCGCACCTCGACCATCGGGGCGAACCGGGTCACCTTGACCAACGGGACGGCGGCCGCCGGAGGCCTGGTGAGCAACAACTCCTCCGCGGACATCCTCAACGTCACCATCGCCGCCAACGTTGTCGCTCCGGGTGGGACGGTCGGGCAACGCACCGGCGGCCTGGCCGCCGCGGCCGGCGCAGGCGAGTCGGTCTCCGTTCGCTTCGCCACCGCGGCCGGCAACAGCTCCGACTCCACGGGCGCGGCCAACCTGCGGTTGTCCGGGAACTCGACCCTGACGGCCTCCATCGTGGCCGGTGGGGACGCCGCGGCCGGGCCCAACTGCGCCAGCGCCGGGGGGTTCGCGTCGGGCGGGAGCAACCTCGAGGACGCCGCCACCTGCGGGCTGGCCGGCGCCGGCGACCTCACGGGGATGGACCCGCAGCTCGGTGCGCTCGCGGACAACGGCGGCCCGACGCCGACTCGTGCGCTCGCCCCGACCAGCCCCGCCGTGGACGCGGTGCAGGGCGCGGCGGCCACGGCCTGCCCCGGGAGCGACCAGCGCGGCACCCGGCGTCCCCAGCTCGCGCGCTGTGACATCGGCAGCTTCGAGCTGGTCCCGCCTCCGCCTTCGCCTCCGCCGCCGCCGCCGCCGGTCATCACGCCCCAGCCGCCGGTCAGCACCGCCCGCCCCGCGATCGCGGGCGCCGTCCGGCGGGGCCGCCTGGTGACATGCCAGCCCGGCACGTGGCTGGCGTCCGAGTCTCTGACCTTCGCCTGGCTGCGCGATGGGAGGCGCATCCCCGGCGCCGCCGCGACCACCTACCGGCTCACGCGACGCGACGTCGGAGCCGCCCTGCAGTGCGAGGTCACGGCCCGCAATGCCGCCGGGTCCACCGTGGCCGAGAGCCGCCCGCGGGCTGGCCGGCGCGCGTGCATCGTCCCCCGGCTGCTCCGGGCCAACCTGCGCACCGCGGGCCTGCGCCTGGCCCGCGCGGGCTGTCGCCGGGGCGCGGTGACGACCCGGTTCTCGCGGACGGCGAAGGCGGGGATCGTCCTGGCGCACGCTCCGGGCGAGGGCTCCAACCAGCCCTTCGGCACGCCGGTGGGGCTGGTCGTGGCGCGCGGGCCGCTCAAGCGCTCTTCGGTCTCTTCTGAGCGCGGCCGGAGGTAGCTCGCGCCGACGTGTTCAGCGCCACGGCGGCGCGAACGAGCGCCTTCAACGCGCTCTCGTCAATCGTGTCGCCCGCACGGAGATCGATGGCGCGCCTGGTGCTTCCTTCCAGGCTGGAGTTGAAGAGGCCGGAAGGATCCTCCAGCGAGGCGCCCTTGGCGAAGGTCATCTTCACGACGTTCTTGTACGTCTCACCGGTGCAGATGATTCCGGCGTGCGACCACACCGGAACCCCTCTCCACTTCCACTCCTCGACGACTTCGGGGTCGGCCTGCTGGACGAGAAGCCGGACCCTCGCGAGCGTCTCGCCCCGCCAGTCGCTCAGCTCCTTGATTCTCGCGTCGATCAGCTGGGAGGGAGAGTCCCCTCCCTTTCCTTCCTGCGAGTCGTTCTCTCTCGTCGTCGTCATGCCGCTCCTTTGCGTGCGGGGTCGGGGTTAGTCTGCCCGCTCCGGGCACGGAGCCTCGGAGCCGGGCTAGAGTCGGACGGGCGATGCGCGTCCTGATCCCGCTGCCCGACCGCGACTTCGACACCACCGAGGTCGCCGTGCCGTGGCGGCTGCTGACCGAGCGCGGGCACACGGTCACCTTCGCCACGCAGCGTGCGGGCACCCGGCCGGCCTGTGACCCCCGGCTGCTGACCGGCGTCATCGCCGGGAAGCTGGGCGCCGAGCCAGAGCCGATCGCGTTCTACGAGGAGATGTCCGGCGCGCCGGAGTACCTCGATCCCGTGGCCTGGGCCGACGTCGACCCGGCGCGGTTCGACGGGCTGCTCCTGCCCGGGGGGCACGCGCCGGGGATGCGCCAGTACCTCGGGAGCGCGGAGCTGCGCGCGAAGGTGGCCGAGTTCTGGGGCACGGGGCGCCCGGTCGGCGCGATCTGCCACGGCGTGCTCGTCCTGGCCCGGACCGTCGACCCCGCGACCGGGCGCAGCGCCCTGCACGACCGCCGCACCACCTGCCTGCCCAAGTACATGGAGCGCACCGCCTACCTGGCCACGGCCTGGCGGCTGGGCCGCTACTACCGCACCTATCCCGCCTACGTGCAGGACGAGGTGGTCGGCGCCCTGGACGATCCGGGCCAGTTCGAGCGCGGCCCGCGCGGCACGCGGCGGGGCACGCGCGCGGACGACGGCCCGGCCTTCGTGGTCGAGGACCGCAACTACGTCTCCGCCCGCTGGCCGGGCGACGCCTACCTGTTCGCCCAGCGCTTCGAGGCGCAGTTGGCAGCGCGCGCCGTGCCCGCGGGCTGATCAGCGCGCCACGGCGAGGGCGTCGATCGCCACCTGCGTGCCGCGCGAACCGGGGGCGCGCCGGGACAGGCTGAGCAGGCGCAGCGTGTGCACCCCGCGCCCGCGGGCGGCCAGCGACGCGACCACGCGCCGGTCGGCGGTGCGGGCGGCGCCAAAGGAGACCAGGCGCGGGCGACCGTCCAGGACGGCCAGCGCGAGGCCGCCGAGCGGTCCGCGGCGCCCGACCACGTACACGTGGCGCCCGCGGAAGCGGTAGGTCATCGTGGCGCCGCGCCGCCCGGCCACGGTGAGGCTGCCCCGGTAGGCGCCGGGAGCCCACCGCCGCGCCCAACCGCCCGCGAAGAGCGGGTTCGGGGCGAGCCGCAGGGTCCCGCGCGTCCGGCGCAGGCGGTCGTCGCGGGGGACGATGGTGCGCGCGCGCAGCCACGGCCCGGCGGCCGTCCCGCGGCCGCGCGCCCGGGCGCGGAAGTCGTACTGCGCGCCGTCGACACCGCGGAAGCGGACACGCGGGATCCCGGTGGCCGGGCCCAGCGCGCGCCAGCGCCCGCCGCGCAGGACCTGCAGCTCGTAGCGCTCCACCGTGGCCGCCGCGGCGGCGGACCGCGGGCGCACCGCGACCTCGAACGTCGAGGCGCGACCGGAGTCGCTCGCCAGGCGCGGCGCGCGCAGGACGAGGCGGGGATCGAACCCGGGAGGCTCGCCGATGGCCAACGACCGGCCGGCCGGGCACGAGACCGTGGGCGGCGGCGGGGCTCCGTCCTTCGTCTGCGCCTCGGCCAGGTAGGAGTAGGAGGGCATCGTGCACACGTCCGGGGCGAGCGCCGGGCAGCCCGCCTTCCCGGCGCGCAGGCTCTCGCAGGTGACCCGCTGCCCGCCCGCCCGGCGCAGGTCGACCCGTGAGGCGAAGTAGTCGGAGAACATGTTCCCGTCGGCGCCGGGGTCGATCTCCTTCGTGCGCGCGTCCGCCAGCCACCGCGTGGTCAGCAGCCGGCTCTCGGCGCTGGGGTCGCCCTTGACGTAGCGGTCGAACCACGCCGCGGTGTACCAGGCGGCCATGTCCATCCCCCGCAGCGTCGCGCCGAAGCCGGGGTTGGGGATGTAGGAGTACTCGTAGTGGGTCCCGCCCCGCAGGTTGACCTGCATGCTGTCCACGCCCTTCGCGGAGAACTGCCTGGACGCGATGTTCTTGCCCTGCGGGTCCGGCGCGGACTGGTAGGGCGTGGGCGTGAGCCCGTAGTCGTTGGACATGCCCAGCGCCGGCACGCGCGGCGGGATCGGCGCCGTGGGCCCGAAGGCCGACGCGCCCCCGACGCTGAGGTTGTCCCAGGCCACGACCGCCTTCACGCGCGGGTCGTCGGCCGCCACGCGCGAGACGCCGAAGGCTCCGAGGGAGTGGCCGGCGATCCCGATGCGGGTGGGATCGACCATCGGCGAGACGGGGTTGTAGGGCGCGCTGAGCCTGGCCGCCACGCGGCGCAGCTGCTTGGGGTTGTGGTCGGCCTGGAGGCTGGCGGAGCGGTCGAGCTTGGTGGACGGGAACCGGGGGCGGTAGGGATGGGCCGGCGAGGAGAGCAGGAAGTCCAGCGCGTCCACCGTGCCGTCCACGAAGGCGTCGGGGCTCTGCGCCTGGTAGTAGCCGGAGTCCGGCCCCTCGCCACGGTTGTCCGAGCTGCCCTGGGTGATCACGTCGTAGGTCAGGACCACGTAGCCGCGCTTGGCCAGCGTCGTCGCGGCGTAGGCGTACAGCTCCTCGGGCGCCTGCACGGAGCCCGTGGTGATGACGATCGCCGGCCGCACGGCGGGGCCGTAGGCCGTGTACCAGAGGTGGGCGGAGATCACGCCGCCGTTGCGCGCCACGAAGGTCAGGGCCCGGCGCACCCCGAAGCCGTCGGTCTGCCAGGAGAAGAAGCGCACGTCGCCCGCGCAACCGTCCATGTGGCTGGCGCACAGGTTGCCCGTGCTGTCGCGCTCGGGGTCGGTGGTGCGGCGGCGCATCAGCTCCGCCTCCTCGGCGGCGCCGCGCTCGCGCAGCATCGCCTGGTAGGCGGGCGTCCCCGACTCGTAGCGGAAGCGCTCGTCGATCTTGGAGTAGTTGCGCGCCTCGCCCGCAGGCGTGTAGTCGGCCACGGCAGGGACGGCGCCCGCGGCGATCCCCGCGAGCACGACGGCCAGCACCCCTGCTCTCCTCGCCATCCCCACCCCCTGAAGGTTACGGTCCGAGGGCCGTCTAAGGGTCATTCCCGATAGGCACGCGCTCGCTCCCCGGCGATCCTGCGCTCGCAAGCCATACTCGAGCAAAGGAACGGACATGACTGAGCAAACGCAGACCACTCCCCAGCCCGCGACCGGACCGAAGCGCTTCCTGCGCAGCCGCGAGGACCGCTGGCTGGGCGGCGTCGCGGGCGGCCTGGGCCACTACTTCGGCGTCGACCCGATCCTGTTTCGGATCGGAGCCGTGGCGCTGGCCCTGGTCGGGGGCCTCGCCTTCTTCGTCTACCCGGCGATGTGGCTCCTGGTCCCGACGGACGACGGCACCGGGAACCCGACCGGGCCCGCCCCCCTGATGCGCTGGCTGGGCGGCCCCGACGGGAAGATCAAGGCCGGCCGGGTCGTGGCCATCACGGCGGCGATCGTCGGCGGAGCGATCGCGCTCACGGCCCTGACGATCGGAGCCGTGTTGGCGACCGGCTCCGGCGGCGGCGTGTGGGTGGCGGTCGCGGTGATCGCGCTCGGGGTGGTCGCCGTCGCGGGCGCCCTCGCCGGACGCCGGCGCGCGGCCTGGCTGCTGGTGCCGGCGGCGCTGGTCGCCATCCCCGCGGGGCTGGTCGCCGCCGCCGACGTGCGCTTCGACGGCGGGTGGGACGATCGCACCTATCGCCCGGCCACCGCGAGCGCGGTGCCGGCCGGCGGCTACAAGCTGGCCGGCGGGTACATGCGCGTCGACCTGCGTGACCTGCGGCTCGCGCCCGGCACGACCACCGAGGTCCCGGTCCAGATCGGGATGGGCGCGGTGACGGTCATCGTGCCGCCGTCGGTGTGCGTGCAGTCGGACAGCCGGATCGGCGCCGGCTACGTGAACGTCCTCGGCGACGAGCACAGCGGTCTCGACGTTCGTCGCGGGATCCAGGGCGCGAGCGGCTCGGCGCCGCGAGTGCACCTCAGCGCCGACGTCGGCATGGGAGCCCTGGAGGTCGTCCACCGTCCGAAGGACGCGCTGTTCGACGACAACGGCCGGTCGCACCCCATCGACACGCAGAACAACGCGGCGTGCGTGGGAGCCGCGTGAGCCGCGGCCCGCACCGCGACGTGCCCACGCTGATCGGCGGCCTGGCCGCCATCGGCGTGGGCGTCGTTCTGCTGCTGGACCGCCTGGACGCCATCGCCCTGACCTTCGGGTGGCTGTGGCCGCTGCTGCTGGCGGCGCTGGGGGCCTGGCTGCTGGCCGGGGGCCTGGCGCAAGGGCGGCGCCGATGACGGCCTTCCCCGCGCTGCGCTCGCTGTCCCGCGACCCCGAGCGCCGCGTGATCGCCGGCGTGTGCGCCGGGCTCGCCCGGCCGCTGGGCGTCGACCCCGTCCTGCTGCGGGCCGCCTTCGTCGCGGCCGCGGCCGCGGGCGGGGTGGGGATCCTCCTCTACGTCGTGGCCTGGGTGCTGATGCCGTCGGGCCCGGCGGGCCATGCTCCCGCCGAGCGCCTGCGCGTCCGGCCCGGGAGCGGACGGACCGCGGCCGGCGTCGCCCTGCTGACGCTCAGCGCCCTGCTCGTCCTGCGCGAGCTGGGGATCTGGTTCAGCGACGCGATCGTGTGGCCGGCCGTGCTCGGGGCCACCGGCCTGGCGATGGTCTGGCGCCTGTCCACCCCGGCCGCCGAGGAGGAGTCGGCTGTGAGCGTCGCGGAGGTGGAGCGCGCCGAGCGCCGCCGCGCCGCCGAGGGCCTGTACCGCGGCGGGTTCGGGGTGGCGCTGATCGTGGGTGCCGCCCTGCTCTTCCTGTACGCCAACGGCCTGCTCGCCGGCCTGGGCGACCTGGTGCTGACGGCCGTCGTGGCGGCCGTGGCGCTGGCGCTCATCCTCGCGCCCTTCTGGTGGCGGCTGCTGCGCAGCCTGGCGGCCGAGCGCGCCGCGCGCATCCGCTCCCAGGAGCGCGCCAACGTGGCCGACCACCTGCACGACTCGGTCCTCCAGACCCTGGCGCTCGTGCAGCGCCGGGCCGGCGACCCCAAGGCGGTGGCCGCGCTGGCCCGTCGCCAGGAGCGCGAGCTGCGCGCGTGGCTCCAGGGCACGGCGCTGCCCGGGGCGGAGGAGAGCGTGGCCGGCGCCCTGTCGGTGGCGGCGGCCGAGGTGGAGGAGGAGCACGGGGCGAGCGTCGAGCTGGTGCTGCGCGGCGACGCGCCGCTGGGGGAGCGGACGCGGGCCGTGGTGGCCGCGGCGCGCGAGGCGCTGGTCAACGCTGCGAAGTTCGCCGGGGAGGAGCCGATCTCCGTCTACGCCGAGTCCGGGCCCGAGCGGGTGCAGGTCTTCGTCCGCGACCGCGGCCAGGGCTTCGACCCGGACGCGCTGCCCCCCGACCGACACGGGGTTCGCGAGTCCATCCTGGGGCGCATGGAGCGCCACGGGGGCCGCGCCGCCGTGCGGGCCGCGCCCGGACGCGGCACCGAAGTCGAGCTGACCGTGGAGCTCGAGTCGTGAGCCCCGCGCCGCCCACCGTCGTGATCGTGGACGACCACCACCTGTTCCGGGCCGGCGTGCGCGCGGAGCTCGAGGGGCGCGTGCACGTGCTGGGGGAGGCGGGCACGGTGGAGGACGCCGAGGCGGCGATCCTCGAAGCCGAGCCCGATGTCGTCCTGCTCGACGTCCACATGCCGGGGGGAGGCGGGGTGGAGGTGATCCGCCGGGTGGCCAGGCGGCGCCCGGCGCAGCGCTTCCTGGCCCTGTCGGTGTCCGACGCGCCCGACGACGTCATCGCCGTCATCCGCGCGGGCGCCCGCGGCTACGTGACCAAGACGATCTCCGGGGTCGACCTCGCGGACGCGGTCGCGCGGGTCCGCGACGGGGATGCGGTCTTCTCCCCGCGCCTGGCCGGCTTCGTGCTCGACGCCTTCGCCGGCGACTTCGAGCCGGCCGAGGTGGACCCCGAGCTCGACCTGCTGACCGCCCGCGAGCGCGAGGTCCTGCAGTTCATCGCGCGCGGCTACCTGTACAAGGAGATCGCGCTGGAGCTGGGCATCGCGGTCAAGACCGTGGAGGCCCACGTGAGCGCCGTGCTGCGCAAGCTGCAGCTCTCCAGCCGCCACCAGCTGAGCCGCTGGGCTGTGGAGCGCCGCCTGGTCGACTAGGCTCGTCGTATCCGCACCGTTTTCCTTACCCTCGCGCTCACGCTCCTGCTTGCCGTCCCGACCCAGAGCGCCACGACGTACCCGTTCACGCCCGGCACCTACAGGGGGACGACGAAGCAGCGCTACCCGATCTCCTTCCGCGTGGCGGTGCACCCGCAGTGCCGCACCGGCCGCTCCTACACGCGGACGATGTGCTTCTCCAAGCTCAACGACCTCCCGCACAACGATGCTCGCTGCTCGAACGGGAGGACCGAGACCGGCAACAGCAACTCGGTCTTCAAGGCGATCGGGCGCACCGGGATCGTCACCGACCGGCTGTACTTCCCCTCCACGCGCTACGACTTCTACGTGAAGGTGAAGGGGATCACGGCCACGGGCTGGATCCGCTTCTACGCGACGACCTCGGCCGGGACGGGCACCCCCACCATCGTCTGCGACAGCGGCCGCGTCTCCTTCACGGCCAAGCGCACCGGCCGCTAGGCCCGGCCGCGCAGCCGGCGCACCGCGAGCGCGCCCTGGCGCGCGGCGCGCCACGTGGCGGACTTGACCCGGTCGCTGCCGGAGTGCTCGCCGGGGCGGCGGGGGTTCATCCGCAGCCGCCGCAGCCGCGCGTTCATGGAGTAGATCCCGCGCATTCGCTCGCTCTCCTCCGTGTAGAAGGTGATCGAGAAGGAGATGGACACCGCCGGCCCGTTCTTGACCATGTGGGGCGCGTAGATCGGGACGTAGACGCCGTCGCCCGGCTCCATGTGGAAGGTGGTGGGATCGGTCGGCAGGTCGGGGAGGTTGCGGTGCCCGCCGCCGCACTGGCGCTCGATCTCCGCCTCGCGCGTGTCGGGGTCGGGGAAGGCGCCGACGACCATGTCCTTGCTGCCGCGGATCTGGAGCAGGAGGTTGTGCTCGGGGTCGATGTGCGAGGGCGTCGTCGACCCGGGAGCGGAGATGAAGATGAAGGCCTCCTTGCGCACCGCGCCGCCCTCGGTGTGGGCGACGTGGGGCACGATCGCCTCCAGGGACTCCTCCAGCAGCGCGCGGTACTCCGGGTCGGACTCGATCTTCTTGAGCACGATCCAGCAGCCGTTGGTCTCGATCCCGCGGACGATCTCCCCGGGTGCCAGCTCCACGCTCTCGACCACCCCGTCGGGAAGGACGTCCGGGACCTTTCCGGGATTGCTCTCGACCTGGGACTCGTGCAGGGACTCGGCCAGCTGCGCGATCCGCTCCAGGCGCAGCAGCGGATGCTCCACGAGCTGGTGGGTCACGGCGAAGGGCGTGCGGGCGAAGTTCGCAAGCAGCGTGCTGCGGTCCGCCGTAACCAGCTCGGTCATCGGGATCTCCTGATCGCGTGTCGTGTCTTGAGTGCGGCCTTCACGAGCGCCGTGTCCCGCCGTCCGCGCAGGCCGGGGCCGGGGACCGCCGCGGTCTGGAGGGGGATGCGGTCGGGGAAGAGCGCGTTGGCCATGGCGTTGCGAGGGTCGGCGCACGTGTCGAGCACGCGCACCTGCGGGAAGGCCGCGCCCATCATGTCGACCGCGTCCACCTCGATCTGCACTCCGGGAGCGCATCGTGCAAAGCGCTCGTCGAAGGCGATCTTGAACTCGAACAGCGTGTCGGAGGCGACGAGGCTGCAGAGCATCGCGTACGTCGCGTCGCCGGCCCGGAGGCTGAGCAGCTGCAGGCACCCGCGGGCGGCGAACGCGTCGCAGACCTGCTGGAAGAAGGCGGTGTGCGCGGGATCCGAGCGCAGGGCCGTGCCCCTCCGCGCCTTCCACCCGGAGGCCTCCAGGGCGAGGAAGCGGTCCACGGCGGCCGGGTTGCCCGCCAGGTCGACGGTCTGCACCTCGGCGCCCGCGGCCTCCGACAGGCGCCGGCGGCGGCGCAGCAGGTCGCGGCGGCGCTTGCCGTTCATGCGCAGGCTCCAGCCTCCTGCGTCCGCCTGGGTATCGGCGGTCCTGTGCAGGCCGGCGCGCTCGGCCTCCGCGAAGACGGCCAGCGAGCCGCCTGCGTCGCGCAGCGCGTCGGCGACTGGCCCCTCGGGACGCAGGAGGTCGAATCCCAGGATCCCGTGCGCACGGCCCGCGTGGACCAACGCCTGCGCGGCGCGGGCCTCGGAGCCCTCCCGGAGCAGCGGCGTGCCCAGGAAGCCGTAGCGGTGCGTCCACGCCACCAGGCCGCGCAGCGGCACGTAGCCCCAGCTGCGCGAGCGCATCGCGCGCTGTACGGGCAGGCACCCCGTCCACCCGTCGTCGTCTCGCGCGACGAGCAGGGCCACGCGCGCGCCCACCGCCACCGCGGCCGGCCGTACGAAGTCGGGGTCGAAGAAGGGGTTGGGCTCGCTCGCCTGTTCGACCAGCTCGCGCCAGTGCGCGAGCGCGGCGCCGTCCACGTCGGCGAGAGCCAGGAGCTCCGCGCGCACGGCCGGGCGCGCGCGAACCGTCGTGTCGGAAATGAGCACATGAACCTATCGACGCCCAGGCCGAAAACCTGAGGCGCGGCGCCATGTTCCTGGGCGTGGAGGTCAGCCGGCGAGCGGCTGGGACTTGGGCGCGCCGTTCTCGGTCCACGACACGAGCGCGCCCCTGCCCTGGGCTCGAATCGAGAGGCGCTTGAGGTCCGCGGTCGTCGGAATCCCCGAGGCGAACACGGTGTGGGCGCCGCCCTTGAGGACCTGCACGGTGTCGATCCGGCGGTCGAGCGTGCCGCCGCCCGTATCGACCACCGCTCCGCTTGCGGCGATGCAGTTGCTTGACATCACCAGCGACACGACGGTCGCCGACGGGTTGCCGAAGCCGATCGGGATGACCCCGGCGGTGGCGTGCGACGCGCGGAAGGCGGTCTTCAGGTCGACCGACACCAGCTCGGGCAGCTTCCCGCGCTTGGTGGTCAGGATCACCGCGCACTGGCTGTCCACGGCCACGAAGCGCGCCGGCGCCCCGCCCGCGCTCGAGGTCACCTCCACCGCCTTGCGGCGCCTGTCGCTGCACAGGAGCATGAAGTTGCTGCGCTCGCGCAGCAGCACGGTGCGGCCGCTGACGGCGACCCGCACGGCCTTCGCCGCCTTCGCCGTGGTTTCGCAGTACGTCGGGCGCCTGGCCGCCGCCGGCGCCGGTGTGGCGATCCCCGCACCGGCCATCACGGCGACGACCATGAGAGCTGTCCACGTCGGTCGCGCGATGGCACGCGCCTGATCGATCACCCGTAGGTCACCGCGGGGTTGGGCTGGCCGTCGCCGCCGACGCACGGGCCGTAGTACGCGACGTGCTTGCGCTTGGCGCTATCGGGGCCGAACCGCTCGTGCATCCAGGTGTACTTGAGCGCGAAGCGGAACGTCCGGCCCGCCTCGTCGGCGGTGAAGGGGAACGTCCATCTCGGCAGGTAGGAGCGATGCGCGACGTCATCGGGGAAGTGCGCGGACTCGCGCGTGTACTGGCGATCCTGGTGCCAGCCCGATCCGTCGTTCCACTGCCGCGTGAACTCGATCTTGAAGTAGTTGACCCCGATGCGGCCGTTCTTCGACATGCCCCCCTGCACCTGCATGTAGCCGAAGCCGAAGCGCCCGCCCGACGGGTGGCAGACGAAGTGCCCGATGCCCCACTCGTACGGACCGTCGTACCAGACGGCAGCGGAGGCCGAGCCCGGCACCGAGAGCGCCAGCAGCACCGCCAGGATGGACAGCCGCACGAATCTCCGCAAAGCAGCAATCAGCCGATCCTCGCTCCAGAGCAACGGGATGTCAACTCCCACCACCGCCGATCGCGCTGCGACTGACCTTCCCGACCATGGGCGGTGCCTGACTCGAACAGGCGACCTCCTGCTTGTAAGGGTGGCGGGGTGGTTTCGGGGGGCCGTGGCGTGGCGCTGTTGGCGGGATTTGCCTGCATGGGATGGGGTTGGCCTGAGCCGCCGGTGATCCGGGAATCGGGCTGTTCTGAGGGTGGTGTACCCGTCTCGTACCTCGCCAGGACGCGCCGGGCCGGCCGTGTGATGGGCTCGCTTGGCCTCACGATCGGTCTCGGCTGACTTCGCCGTCGAGGGCGACGAGCGCCGTCCAGCCTCGGGCGTCGTCTGCGGTCACGGAGACTGCGAAGGTGGTCCCCTGGTGGTCGATCGTCACACGGGCTTCGTAGCCGCAGATGGCGCCCATCTCCTCTAGCTCGTCGGAGAGCGCGAGCGCTTGTCTGCCTGGCATCGAGATAGTCGGGGGCACGGCTCCAAGGACTTGAGGTGTTGGCTTAGTCCACGATAGCAGGACTTGAGCTTTTGGCTCTGGAGGTTTTGGCCTTGGGTACGGAGCATGGCCGGCGTGGATATTCAACAGCGTGTCGGCCGCACCCTGCGCGCAAGGCGGAAGCGGTCAGGACTGACGCAGGAGCAGCTCGCCGGCGCGGCGGACATGCACCCGACCGAGGTGAGCCGGCTGGAGCGGGGGGTCCGCGATCCCCGCCTCTCGACGCTCGTGCGTCTGGCCAGGGCGCTGAACATCGAGCTCGCGGATCTCGTCCGCGGTGTGCGGTGATGGCCTCCGTTCTCTAGGTCTTGAGCTTTTGGCTCTAGAGCTTTTGGCCTGAGCGACAGAGCATGCGCTTTGTGAAACCGGAGCAGCAGTTCGGCGCGAACGTTCGCCAGGTGCGGCTTGGGCGAGGACTCTCCCAAGAGGCCCTGGGACACGCCTGCGGTCTGCACCCTACCGAGGTCAGCCGCCTTGAGCGAGCGGTCCGCGAGCCGCGGCTATCCACGATCGTCCGGCTCGCCCGCGCGTTGAAGGTCAAACCGGCCGACCTGTTGGACGGTGTGCGCTAGCGGGGCGCTGGTGTCGCCTGCGCCCCTGAGCTAGCGCGCCGAACGGACCGCGGTCTCAATGCGGTCGGTGGCCTCAGTCAGGGGCTCGTGTTCCCAGACCCGGATCACTGTCCAGCCGGCATCTCGTAGAGCTTGATTGACCCGACGGTCGCGCTCGATGGTCTCATCGAACTTGCGATTCCAATACTCAGCATTGCGCTTTGGCCTCATTCCGTGTTCGGAACAGCCATGCCACCAGCATCCGTCGTGGAAGACGGCCAGCTTCATCCTCGTGAAAACGATGTCTGGCCGCGCGCGGATGTCGCCAGCGCGAATCTGAAGGTCCTTACGAAACCGCAAGCCTCGCTGGTGGAGCTCTCGACGCAACGCGAGTTCGGGTTTCGTGTCGACGCGCCGGTTCGACCTCATGGAGCGGCTTGTCCCAGGCGTGCTCGGCCCGGGCTTCACGACGCGGGTGGGCGGCTTACTCCGTACGGGCTTGGCTCGTTCGCCCAAGCGCGGTCCTCTCAGCGCCGAGATAGGCGAAAGATCTCCGCCTCATCGACCGCGATTCGGGCGAACCGCTGCGCTAGGTCAAACGCGTATCTCTGACCAAAGTCCGGCTTGAGTTCCGCGACCCATCGGTGCGCGACACCATCGGAATCAATGAAGCGGAATCCGCTGGCTTCAGCGGATGCCGTCACTACCCCCCGACCTTCCGGATCGAAGGAAGCCATGACGAGATCCCCCGGACTGCCACTGAGCCGGAGATAAGCCCACCCCGAACCCTCCCGACTCGGGACGACGAAGTCTGGCCCATCAGCGACGCCCACATCCTGAAGTGGCAGGAACGGAAACGCATGTAGATGGCGCAGTCGTACGCTGTCGCATAGAGGCTGAACGCAGAGCCGGTATTGGTCATCAGTATCGACGATAGTCCCAAGTTGGAGCGTGCGTGGCGGCTGCGAGTAGACGGTGCGCATCATCATCCTGTGCGCGAATTCGGCGTCAGATTCCGCAGCCTCGGTATCGTCAGCGCAGAAGATCTTGGTTGCTTGGCGCTTCACCGTCTTCTTGAAGTAGTTCGTTCCGTATTTGCCGGCAGCTTGCGCGAGGCCCTCGTCCGTTCCCAGACCGTATTGCAGGATCGTCTCGACCTGCTGGATCGTCAGCCGCTTCTTCTCGTCAATGAGCTCGCCGAAACGAATGTCGTTTCGCTTTGCCTCGTCCAGCCACAGTCTCAGGATCGGCAACGTCACATGCCGCCCAACATCGTTGTCCTCAATCACGGAGCGGATTTCAGATGCCACGAGCGATACTGCGTGGATCGCCGCATCATCCGGATCAGGTGACGCCGCACGGTGGCCGAGGTAAGCCGGGTCGAGCTCTGGACCTAGGGTCCTCAGGATCCGGTGCGTATCGTCGCGTAGGGCTCCAAGAGCGGCTAGAGCCACTCCGGTCACCAGGCCCGCCGTGAGCTTGGCAAACTCCGAGCGAAGCCGCGTCGGTAACTCTGAGAATGCAACCCGCCGGTCCTCGTCCTCGCTCGCGAGGTGGGTTACGTGTTCCTTTGCAAAGACCGCCGCTCGCACTGGACCCTTGGTCATAACGAAGCCGCTCTCGTGGCGCTCCAGGTCGCAGTCGGCGTACGCAGCGTCTAACGTTTCGGCTAGACGGTCGGCTACCTCATGCAGATTGCTTTGGCCCGTATAGATAGCGATCGTCCGAAGGCGTCTCCGTGCTGGCTGTTCGTCGTTGGTGAGGATCTCTCTAATGAGCTGCAGGGTCGTGCCCCCCTCGTCGCGGTGCAGCACCCAGTCCAGCACCACGAGATCCGCCCGGCGCGCAGCGCGTAGAAACTTTTCATCGATGGCCTCCTCTGGATCCGGCGCGAGAAGTGAGCAGACCAGGCCGTATTCGGCGAATGCATCCGTAACGGCCTTGGGATCAAAGTCGTGCGAGTCCGGCTCCGTTGGGGCCTGTAGATCCCCTCGGACGGCGCGCCCCATCCCCGTCGCGACCCCGTCGTTCAACTCAGACTCGGAACCGTCGTCTGGTTGGTGCTCGTCAAACGCGCGGTCGTCAACGACCACGACGGTTTCGAGGAAATCGTCCACGATCTCCAGGATGTGGCCATCGAGCGTCTGCGCGGAGCTCATGATTCGGCGTCCCTGATGACGAACTCCGCCCCGACGTCGGCGCGCGTCGGCGCGAGCTCGAGCGACATGCCCTCTCGGGCCAAGATCTCGCGGGCGAGGTAGAGGCCGTACCCGGTGCCACCCGGCTTACGGGTGAACCCCATCTCGAAAATGTCGTCTCGATATCGCTCGGGTACTCCCGGCCCGCTATCGCGGACAATCATGCAGTTTTCCTTAGCGTCAAGTGTGATCACGCGGTCGCCGCGGTACCCGGTCAACCACCAAATCGCATTATCGACGAGATTGACGAACACCGGATAGATCGTCGATGGGTATCCCGTCAGCCTGCGCTTTGCAAAGGCCTCCGTAGCCTGCAACTCGACCTCGGCGGCGACGAGACGTCTATCGAACACCCGCCTGACAAAGCCCTCAATCTCCGCCCCTACCATCTCTGTCGGCTTTCGGTAGAGCCGGCGATTTAGGGGCGTGAAGAGCTTCAGGTAGCCGTCAAGATGCTCGAAGCTTGTACGCAGGTCTCGATATGGGCCTCGTAGTGGCGGATTCGCTTGAGCCCACTGCTCGAACCGGCGCAGACTTCGACGCATAGCGTTGATCGAACCCTCGAACTCGTGGTTGACCACGCTCATCGCTGAACCGAGCTGGACCAGCTCTAGGTCCTCTTGCGCGCGCTCTCGCATCTCTTCTACATCTGTCTCTAGAGCTTCAACCTCGTCGAGATAGGTAACGGTCGGGGCGTCCCCATTCGATGGCCAGACGATCCCCGTAAGTTGTGCCGTGACGCTTTCGAGCGCGCGAGTGCGATCTCGCAGGCTCTCCAACAGTTCGTGCTCCATCTGAGAGCGCCTCGACACGAACTGCCTGTCGGTTAGCGCGGACACGTCGAGTCGTGCGGCCTGGGCGAGCACACGAGCGACCGCTTCGTCGACAGCGGACGTCGCTGTTCGGGCTAGCTGCTGTGCGTGCGTACTTGTAGTCCGCGCGACCGTCTCGAGCTCTCGGCGCTCTGCACGGGCGGTCTCTCGTGTCTGCTCGGCCACCGTTTGAACAGCGCTATCGAACCGGATCCGGCGGTCCACGACAAGCTCGTGCTCCTTCGCGGCCTTAGACACGGCCCTTTCGATCGCCTGGGAGGCTGGGGCGAAGACCTGCTCGGCCAACCGGGCGCGTTCGTTCTCGTATCCACCCCAATCCCGTGACTGTTGGCGTGTGAGCCCAACACCACGGGGGCGAGAGATCTCATACGTGTCGATCGCCTTCTGGAGCGCGCGCCGGGCGGTCGCCTCCGCGTCGACAAGCGTTTGGGCGGCATCGCCGGGACCGTCCATCGCCAACGCAGTGCTGACCTGGCCCTCAAGCCGGGACAGAATCTCAGCCACGTCGCGCGTCGGCTGGTCCTCCTCGACCGCATCGAAAAACGCCGCGAGACTCTCACTGAGTTGGGCGCGCCTCGCACGGATCTGCCGTCGGCGTCTCTGCCGAGCCTGGTCGAGGCGGTCAAGCTCAGCTCGTTCCGACCAGAAGCGCTCGGCTTGCGACCCCGCCTCGCGAAAGAAGTCAAAGGCTACCTGATACAGAAAGTGCTTCAGTATGTCCCTGAACTGACGATAAGCCTCGTTCTCCGCAAAGCCCTCTCGGCCCGCCTTCTCTCGCAGCTCGCCATTGTTGGACCGTGTGAGTTCGATGACGCCAAACATCCGTCGGTAAGAGAAGAAGGCATCACCCGCACTCTTGGAGCGCCGTAGTTCGACATCCAAGAAATCAAACTCGCTATTGCCGTAAGGCAGAACACGGACGCCATCGCGATAGATATACAGACCGGCATACCGATTCAGCTTCTCCGAAATAGCGGCGAACAGCGGTGGATCGAGGCGAGAATCGCGAAGGTTGCCCTGGACATAAGCAAGGTTGAAGAGGAAGGGACCGCAGCGCGACTGTGTCCCGCGCGCCTTTGGCCACGCGACCTCGTAAGGCACGGGCTCGCCTCGATAAACCGAAACGATGCCCTTGAACTGGCCGTATTCGTCAAAGGTGCCGCGGATGTGGTGGTCAGCGGCCTCAAACTCAGCCGGCGTAAAGAACTCCGCCTCCTCGATCACATCCTCTACGGCGTCCTCGGTGTAATGGTCCCGGAAGGAGATCGTTAGGGCAGGTGCCGGATGATCCGGCGTCATGGTGTTCGCGAATCCGACGAGCGTCTTTCGCAGCGGCGAGGCGGCGCGACCGCCCGGATCATCCAGTTCGGCGGCTAGTAGCCCAGACGCTGGACGGATGTAAAAATGGGTGCCTGGGCCCTCCACTAGCTCAGGCGGACCAAGGGTCTCCATGAGCTCGTCGGGACCGACCCCGCGGAAGTTGTCGAGTTCACTTCGGATCCGGGCGGCTAGCTTCCGGTCCTTTGGGCCCGCGAGAGTTGTGAGATTTTCATCGACCCAGCTCACGAGGGCATCGACATCCTCGCGGCCGGGCAGGGTGCCCCCGGGCAACGTGACAGTTGGGATCTCTACGTCCTCGACGTTCGCCGAAGGTAGCTCGAACATGCCCCAATGGACGAACGACACGAGAAGTTCGCCCAAATCTGACTCTCGAAGGGGGCGGCTGAGCATGAGCATCTGGGGACCGATCGCCGCAACCGCCAGTCGCCCAATCCCCTTCTCGCCGAGAATCGCCCGTCGACGGTAGCCTCGTCGGGTCGGTGGCGGAGAGAGCTCGCCACCCAACCCCGCCTTGCTCTCGGTTCCGAGGGTGAGCCACCGCTGCTCGTAGTCGTCCTCGGTCATGCCGATGCCGTCGTCGCGCAATACGAATAGGCGGTCGGAGCGGAAGAAGTCGACAATCGCAGAGTCTGCATAGGCGTCATGCGCGTTCTTGAACAGCTCGCTGATGGCCGTAGGGATGCCGGCGATTTGCTGGCGTCCCAGCATGTCCACAGCGCGGGCGCGGGTGCGAAACGTCGCCACTAGCCGATCCTGGTCCCTAGCTCGTCATGTCCTGGCACATACGACATGATCGCGAAGCTACCGGCCGAAGTCAGGCTGGTCAGCCCTTAGGCGGTCGCACGGTGTTCGGCGAGATGCCTTACGAACGCCTCGCCCATCCGCTGCGCAAGTAGTACCGGGACGGCGTTGCCGACCTGGCGGGTTGAGGACTTGATCCCACCTTCGAAGACAAAGTCCAGGGGAAACGTCTGAATACAGGCTGCCTCGCGGACGCTTATCGGGCGGTCGGCGAATGGATGTCCGAATCGACCGTTGGAGATGCTTGTGCACTTGGTCGTGAGCACCGGCGCGGGAGCATCTGACGCCATACGTCCGTATACGTCGCTGTGGCCGCGATGGTCCTCGTGGCACGTGAGCCGAAGCTCCGATGGCCAATCCAAGCGTCCGCCACCGGGAGGTGTTGCGCGGATGCGGCGCAAGTTGAGCTCGGTTAGCGCACTTGAGACGTGGTTCGGCACGTCGGGGTGAGTCTCTCCATGTCCAAGAGGAGGCAGGTCTCCAATCCACTCCCAGACTGTCGAGACGGGCAGGACGTCGGGCCCGCGGCCGTGCGTCGGCGGTGGGACATCGATAGGCCCGAGCCGGCTGGCCAGGATTACCAGCCGCCGCCTGCGCTGTGGAACGCCATACGCCTGGCAATCGACTACGGCGGAACTGACGTCGTATCCGACACCGCGAAGGGCCTTACAGAATCGGGCGAACGTGCCGGCGGGGGCCTCCTCGGACTTGAGCCCGGGTACGTTTTCGATGAAGACGAACTCGGGCTCCAAGAGCTCGATAAATGGCAGCAGCCGCAGGAGGAGAGTCCGGCGTTCATCTCGCACGGGTCGCTTCACGAACGAGCTGTACGGCTGGCAGGGCGCACATGCGCTGACGAGCAACGGCCCGCTCCGGGCCTCTAGGAGTTTTTCGACCTCTTCCGGCGAGACGGTGACGATGTTGCGATCAATGAAGAAGGCTTCCGGAAAGTTCCGTCTGAATGTCTTCCCAGCGTCGCGGTCGAAGTCGAGGCCAAGCGCAATCTCCATGCCGGCTGCACGAAGGCCAGTGCTCGTGCCTCCGCATCCGCAGAAGAAATCCGCTACGTCGATGACGTGTCCCCTCCTTGCCATGTCCACGCTCGATTTCACGCGCCGACCGGGACTCCTCCCGCTGGGGGACATAATGAACTAGCTGGCGGATTGACCACGGCACGCCGGGCGAGGCGTTGGTCAGAGCCCGTTTTCTCTGGCCCTCAAGCCGCCGCGCTCCTCCAGCGTCCTTGCTCGCGGCGGCTCGACAGCTACCGCACTACGGCTATTTGCTCTCCCTCACCGTGGTGCTCTTGTGGCTCTTGCCGTACTTCGGGGTGACGTACCGTCCGGTCTTTGCCGAGCGATACTTCCCACTGGTAGAGCCCTTTCTGCCGCCGGACGAACGACTGCCCGACGACCCCTTTCTACCGGCCATCTTGCCCTCCTTTTCCGGGGCGGAACGCCCCCAGCGGACCTCACATTGGCCCTAGAGGAGTAGAGCACAGGACCGCGACGGCTTCCCACGGAGCCAGCAGGTGGCGGAAGCTCCCCGCGGGCCGCGGCTGCGGCGGAGGTGGGGGAGGGACCGGCAGACGCGGCGGCGCCGGCTCGCCTGGCTCGACGCGCAAGTTCTCGATCCACCTTTCGAACGCCTCGCGTGGGATTCGCAGACGGGAGCAAAAGCCGGACGGCCTCCAGCTCGCCGCGCTGGACGGCGCGATAGCCCGGGGTGACGGGCCGGTCAAAGCAGCGGCCTCGCTCGGCAGCAGGAACATCGGTCGGGGTCCCTCGGCTGGGAGGTCAGTCAGGGTCATAGGCCTCTGTCCTGAGGAGGCATGACCGCGTGACGTGGCCCCTCCCGCATGCCTGACGGTCTAGATGCAGCGGGCCGTACCCGGCGTGTACCTCGGGGACTGATCGCGGCTCCGCGGCCGCGAGGAAGCCCCTGCAAACCAAAGATGGGCGGTGCCTGACTCGAACAGGCGACCTCCTGCTTGTAAGGCAGGCGCTCTAGCCAGCTGAGCTAACCGCCCGGGGGCAGATGATGCTACGGGCGGAGCAGCTGTGACGCGGCCCCGCCCGTAGCCCCCCTGCTTGCGCCTAGCTCGATGCACCAATACCCGGATGGGCGCGCGGGAAAACGGCGGCGTTCAGGTGGGGTAGGACGCGTGCTCGCAGTCGAAGACGCCGTCCTCGGCGCCATCGAGGACCGCGGTGTCGTCGCCGTCTCCGCAGTCGATGCGGTCGGCGGCTGCGTCGCGGGCGTAGATCCGGTCGTTGCCCGGGCCGGCGTCGATGTCGTCCTCGCCGGGATCGCCGACGAACATGTCGTTGCCGGTGCCGCCGTCTACCACGTCGTCGCCGGAACCCCCGCCGAGCATGTCGTTGCCGGCGCCGCCGTCGAGCTCGTCGTTGCCGTCCTTGCCGTCGAGGCGGTCGTCGCCCGCCCCTCCGAGCACCGTGTCGTTGCCGGCGCCGCCGAACAGGGCATCGTTGCCGGCGTCGCCCTCCACCACGTCGTCGCCGGTGGACCCGAACAGGCGATCCCGACCGGTGCCGCCCGAGACGCGGTCGTTCCCGGCCTGGCCGTACGCACGGTCGTTCCCGGTGCCCCCCGAGATCCGGTCGTTCCCGGAAGCGCCGAAGATCAGGTCGTTCCCGGAGCCGCCCGAGATGAAGTCGTTCCCGCCGCCCCCGACGATGATGTCCCGCCCGGCGCCGCCCGAGATGACGTCGTTGCCGCCGCCGCCGTAGATCCGGTCGTCGCCGCCCCGCCCGACGATCCTGTCGTTCCCGCCGCCGCCGTAGATCACGTCGTTGCCGCTGGTCCCGACGAGCCGGTCGTTACCCGAGGTGCCGCGGACGATCGCCGCCTGCGCCGTGCCCGCTCCGAGCGCCAGCAGCAGGCCACATAGTGCGCCGGACCCCGCGAGCAGTCGTCGTCCCCCCATCGCGGCCCAACGATATCGGGGGCATTGAGTCTCTGCGCCAGCCTGGATAATCCGCGAATGGACCTCGGGATCGCCGGCCGCGTCGCGCTCGTCACCGGCGCCTCGAAGGGTCTCGGGCGGGGGATCGCGGCGGCCCTGGTCGCGGAGGGTGCGCAGGTGGCGATCACCTCCCGCTCGCGCGAGCGCGTGGAGCAGACGGCACAGGAGATCGGCGCCTCCGCCTTCGTCCACGACAGCGCCGACCTCGACGCGGTCCCGGGCCTGACACAAGCGGTCGCCGACCGGCTCGGCCCGATCGACATCCTCGTCACCAACACCGGCGGCCCGCCCGCCGGGCCCGACCCGCTCGGCTTCCCGCGCGAGCAGTGGGAGGCGGCCTACCGCGACCTCGTCCTGTTCCCGATGGCCCTGATCGAGCAGGTCGCGCCCGGGATGGCCGAGCGCCGCTGGGGCCGGATCCTCAACGTCTCCTC
>JAWVFR010000058.1:0-60904 GCA_033855845.1 Solirubrobacteraceae bacterium | reverse complement strand
ACGATCGGCTCGAGCTCCTTGTGGCGCCTGGTGAGCGCCACGTAGGCGGCGTTGTCCTCGAACACCGCCGGGTCCGACAGGCGCGCCTCGACCGAGCGGAACTCGTCTTCGAGGGCGGCCAGGCGGTCGAGCACGCTTCGAACCTACAGGTCGACCGCCGCCCGTCCGGCCCCGCGCCGGCTGGTGTGATGCACTGATCCCATGGGGGATGCGCTCACGGCGGTGTTGGAACGGCTGGACGACGCAGCCGAGCTGCTCAAGCTCGATCCGGGCATCCACCAGCGCCTGCGCCGACCCCGGCGGGTGCTGGAGGTGTCGGTCCCGGTCCGGATGGACGACGGCTCGACCGAGGTCTTCGCCGGCTGGCGGGTGCACCACAACACGGCCTGCGGGCCGGGCAAGGGCGGCATCCGGTTCCACCCGGAAGTCACCGGTGACGAGGTCACCGCCCTGGCCGCCGACATGACGTTCAAGAACGCCGTGCTGGCCCTGCCGTTCGGCGGCGCCAAGGGCGGCGTGCGCTGCGACCCCAACCGCCTGTCGGAGGACGAGCTGGAGCGCATCACCCGCCGCTACGCGTCGGAGATCTTTCCCATCATCGGGCCCGACCGCGACATCCCCGCCCCGGACATGGCCACGGGCGAGCGCGAGATGGCGTGGTTCATGGACACCTACTCCCAGCAGGTCGGCCACCCGGTCCCCGAGATCGTCACCGGCAAGCCGCTGGTCCTCGGCGGCACGGCGGGGCGCCGCTTCGCCACCGGCCTGGGCGTCGTCTACTGCATCGAGTCGGTGCTCGATCACCTGGGCTGGGGCCTGGCCGGCCAGCGCGTGGCCGTCCAGGGCTTCGGCAACGTGGGTGCGGTCGTGGCCCGCGAGCTGGCCGACCGCGGCGCCCGGGTGGTCGCGGTCAGCGACGTCACCGGCGGCGTGGTCGACCAGGAGGGCCTGGACCTCAAGGCGCTCATGGAGTGGGTGGGCGAGCACCGTTTCCTGCGCGACTGCCCGGCGGGGGAGCCGGTCTCGCGGACCGCGGTGCTGGAGGTCCCGTGCGACATCCTGGTCCCCGCCGCGCTCGAGCACCAGATCACCGCGGACAACGCCGGGAAGGTCGACTGCCGGCTCATCGTCGAGGCCGCCAACGGCCCGGTGACTCCGGACGCCGACCGCATGCTGGCGGAGCGCGGCATCCGCGTCGTGCCGGACCTGCTGGCCAACGCGGGCGGCGTCACCGTCTCCTACTTCGAGTGGGTCCAGGACCAGCAGAAGTACTCCTGGACCGAGCCGGAGATCGCCTCGCGCCTGCAGCGCCAGCTGCGCGCCGGCCTGCGGCGCATGGTGGACGCGGCGGAGGAGCTGGAGGTCGACTGGCGCGCGGCCGCCCACTGCGTGGGCATCGAGCGGGTGGCCGAGGCGGCCCGCTTCCGCGCGATCTACCCGTAGCCGCGCGGTCCGCCTAGCGCGGCGGCATGAACTCGGGCACGTCGTCGTCGAGATCGGCTCCCGCGCGCTGTCGCGGGCCCTCGTCGTCGGGCCCGACCGTACGGTCGATCTCGCCGGCCATCCGCGCGTGGGCGTCGCGCACGTCGCGCAGCAGGCGTTCCGCGTTGCGACGCAGGGACACGCTCATCTCCTGCAGGTCGGAGTGCAGCCCGGTGCCCTCCTGGAGCACGGCCTGGGCGACGAACCGGGCCTCGCGCGTCAGCGAGCGAGCCTCCTCCTCGGCGCTGGCCCGCACCAGCTTGGCGTAGTCGTCGGCCTCGGCGCGGATGCGCCCGGACTCCTGGCGCGCCGCGTCCTCGAGGTCGGCCACGCGGGCCGCCGCCTCCAGCTTGGCGCGCTCGCTGTTCGCGCTGGCCTCGGCGCCCAGGCGCTCGGCCTCGGCGCGCGCGTTGCTCAGGGTCTCGAGCGCCTCGGCCTCGGCCGCGTCCACCCGGTAGCGCGCGGCGCGCTCGGCCTCGGCGATGCGCTCGTTCGCCCGGCGCTCCGCGTCCTCGCGCGTGCGGGCAGCCGCCTCCTCGGCAGCGGCGACGATCTCGCCCACGCGGTCCGACCAGTCGGCCATGGGGCTCATGGTAGATCGGCGGCGCCGACGGTCACGCAAGGACTCGACCAGGCTAACCTCACCGCCTTCATGGCCGAGCGCCGCTACGACCCCAGGGAGATAGAGCCCCGCTGGCAGGAGGTGTGGGACCGCGAGCACTCGTGGGAGGTCTCCAACCAGCCCGACGAGCGGCCCAAGGCCTACGTGCTGGAGATGCTGCCCTACCCCAGCGGGGAGCCGCACATCGGCCACCTCAAGACGTACTCGGTGGGCGACGCGATCGCGCACTTCCGCCGGCGCAACGGCTACCGGGTACTGCACCCGATGGGCTACGACGCCTTCGGGCTGCCGGCCGAGAACCACGCGATCAAGACCGGCGAGCACCCCCGCGACTCCACGCAGAAGTCCATCGAGGCCTTCCAGCGCCAGTTCCGCGCCTGGGGGATCTCGATCGACTGGACGCGGGAGTTCGGCACGCACGAGCCGCGCTACTACCGCTGGACGCAGTGGATCTTCCTCAAGCTGCTGGAGCGCGGCCTGGCCTACCGCCGCGAGGCCGCCGTGAAGTGGTGCCCGCACGACCAGACCGTCCTGGCCAACGAGCAGGTGATCGACGGGCGCTGCGAGCGCTGCGGCCACGAGGTCGAGGTGCGCCAGCTGGAGCAGTGGTTCTTCCGCATCACCGATTACGCGGACCGGCTGCTGGAGGACCTGGACACGATCGAGTGGCCCGAGCACGTCAAGACGATGCAGCGCAACTGGATCGGGCGCTCGGAGGGCGCCGAGGTCGTCTTCCGCTGCGAGGACCTGGGGATCGACTACCCGGTCTTCACCACGCGGCCGGACACGCTGTTCGGCGCGACGTTCTTCGTGATGGCCCCCGAGCACCCGGACGTGTTCAGGCTGGCCGCGGGCACCGAGCACGAGCAGGCGGTCCACGAGTACGTCAACCACGCGCTCAACGAGTCCGCCGAGCAGCGCGGGGACGCCGAGAAGCCCAAGACCGGCGTGCCGCTGGGCCGCACCGTCACCAACCCCGTCAACGGCGAGCAGCTCCCGATGTTCGTCGCCGACTACGTGCTCATGGAGTACGGGACGGGGGCGATCATGGGCGTCCCCGCGCACGACGAGCGCGACCACGAGTTCGCGCAGGCGTTCGATCTCCCGATCCGCCAGGTGATCGAGTGCGGCGAGGAGCTGCCCTGCACCGGCGACGGCCCGATGGTGAACTCGGGGCAGTTCGACGGCAAGCACAACCGCGAGGCCTACGAGGAGATCGTCCGGTGGCTGGACCGCGAGGGACGCGGCCACGCCTCGGTCAACTACCGGCTGCGCGACTGGCTGGTCTCCCGCCAGCGCTACTGGGGCTGCCCGATCCCCGTCGTCTACTGCGAGGGCTGCGGCATCGTCCCCATCCCCGAGGACCAGCTGCCCGTCGTCCTGCCTGACGTCGAGGACTACGCGCCCAAGGGGCGCTCCCCCCTGGCGGCGGCCGAGGACTGGGTGAACACGAAGTGCCCGTCCTGCGGCGGCCCCGCCCGGCGCGAGACGGACACGATGGACACCTTCGTCGACTCCTCCTGGTACTTCCTGCGCTACTGCGACGCCGGCAACGACCAGGCGGCGTGGGACCGCGAGGTCGTGGACATGTGGATGCCGGTCGACCAGTACATCGGCGGCGTGGAGCACGCGATCCTGCACCTGATGTACGCGCGCTTCTTCTGCAAGGCGCTGACCGACATGGACCTGCTGGACGTCAACGAGCCGTTCAGCGCGCTGTTCACGCAGGGGATGGTCACGAAGGACGGGTCCAAGATGTCCAAGTCCAAGGGCAACACGGTCGACCCGGCGCGCATCTCCGACCGCTACGGCGCCGACACGGCGCGGTGCTACATCCTGTTCATCGGGCCGCCCGACCAGGACGTGGACTGGTCCGACGAGGGGGTGGAGGGGACCCACCGCTTCCTGGCGCGGCTGTGGCGGCTGGGGATGGACGTGGCGGAGTCGACCGAGGCGGCGCCGGTGCCCGAGGCTCCGGAGGGCGACGACCTGGTCCTGGTCCGAAAGGCCCACTGGGCGATCGAGAAGGTCAGCGCGGACATGCGGCGCTTCGCCTTCAACACGGCGATCAGCGCCGTGCACGAGCTGGTCAACGAGTCCTACCGCCTGCGCGACGCGGCCGGCCCGGGCGCGCTGCGCTTCGCCGCCCAGACCGCCGCCTCGCTGATCTTCCCCTTCGCTCCCCACACCGGGGCCGACGTGTACGACCGGCTGACCGGCCGCCAGGTGTGGTTGGAGCCCTGGCCCGAGGCCGATCCCGACCTGCTGGAGACCGACACCTTCACCCTCGTGGTCCAGGTCAACGGCAAGGTCCGCGACCGGCTGGAGGCCTCCGCCTCCGCCACGCCCGACGAGCTCAAGGCGATGGCGCGCGAGGCGCCCAACGTCCGCGCGCACCTGGACGGCCACGAGATCGTCAAGGAGATCGTGGTGCCGGGGAAGCTCGTGAACATCGTCGTGCGATGAGCGTCGAGGTGGTCCGCCGCGCCTTCGAGGTGTGGAGCGAGGGCACCGAGGTCACCGACGAGCTGCTGCGCGAGTTCGCCCATCCCGACATCGAGCTCGACATGACCACGAACGTGTTCAACCCCGCGCGCTACGAGGGCTACGAGGGCTTTCGCGCCTTCAACCGCCAGGTGTCCGAGGTCTGGAGCAGCTTCCGGATGGACCCGGTGGAGCTGCTGGAGGCGGGCGACGACGTGGTGGCGATCCTGCGCGCGCGGGGCCTGGGACGGACCAGCGGGGTGGAGGTCGACGCGATGGTGGCGGCGGTGTGCCGGCTGCGCGACGGGCTGATCCTCTCGCTGCGGATCGAGCCCGACGTGGAGGCGGCGCGGCGGCTGGCCGACGGCGCCGCGCCCTAGCGGGCGACGACACCCCAGCAGGCGGCCGGGACGACCAGGTCGTCGCCGTCGCGGAACTGCTCCATGCTGGCCTCGACGATGGCGCGCGTCTCGCGCTGCTCGTCCTCGGGAAGGGACTTGATCACCCGGGCCAGCGGCCCGGCGATGCGCGTGAGGGTGTCCCACAGGTCGTCGGCGGAGTAGCGCCACTCGAAGGCCAGCTCCTCGACGCGCGGATCGTCGAAGCCGGCGCCGGTGACCAGCTCGCGCACGCGGCTCTCCTCGCCCATGGCGAAGATCCCGGGGGCGCCGGGCTCGGGGGGCGGCATGTGCCCGCGCTGGACCAGGGTCATCCCGGGGACGGCGGCCCACAGGTTGCGGTCGGGCGTCTGCCAGACCGCGAAGGCCAGGGTGCCGCCGTCGCGCAGGACGCGGCGCGTCTCGCGCAGGGCGGCGGCCGGGTCGGCCATCAGCATGTAGCTCCAGCGGCTGACCACGGCGTCGACGGAGTCGTCCTCCAGGTCCATGCGCTCGGCGTCCAGGACGCGGTAGTCGACGTTCTGCAGGCCCCGGGCGTCGCCGTTTCGCTTCGCCGCTTCGACCATCTCCGGCGCGAAGTCCGTGGTCAGCAGCCGGCCCTCGGGGCCGATGCGCTCGGCGGCCGCGAAGCCCAGGTCCCCGGTCCCCGCGGCGATGTCGAGCACGGTCTGCCCCGGCTGCGGGGCGGCCTGCTCGACCAGCCAGTCGTTGATCGACCCGGTGATGCCGAGCATCCACTCGCGGCGATCCTCCCACCCGGACGCCATCTCGTCCCAGGTGTCACGGCTCTCGGTGCGGTACGTGTCCAGGTCCATGCCCCGACGCTATAGGGTCGGCGCCGTGAGCACCACCTCGGTCCCGGTCGGGCCGGACGCTCCGGTCATGGAGGTCATGGCGACGATGCGCGCGATGCGCCGGCTGAAGCCCGACCCGGTGCCCGACGAGCTGCTGGACAAGCTCGTGGAGGCGGCCACGTGGGCGCCCAGCGGCGGCAACGTCCAGGCCTACTCGTTCGTCGTGGTCACGGATCGCGCGCAGATGGCGCGGCTGGCCGAGCTGTGGCGCGTGGTGTGCGACTTCTACCTGGCGAGCTTCGCCACCGTGGTCCCCGAGCACATGGATCCCGAGGCCTACGAGCGGCTGCGCGCAGCGCTGCGCTTCCAGGCCGAGCACTTCCACGAGACGCCCGCCGTGATCGTCGCCTGCTACTCGATCCTGGACTGGTCCAAGCGCCTGGCCGCGCAGTGGAAGGAATTTGCCGGCGCGATCCGCGGTCTGGGGCCGCGCCGGGCGGCGAACCTGATGAAGGGCTTTAGGGCCTTCGGCGACCGCTCGGAGGCCGCCAGCGTGTACCCGGGCGTGCAGAACCTGCTGCTGGCCGCGCGGGCGCACGGGCTGGGCGCGACGCTGACCACCTGGCACCTCGCGCTGGAGCCGGAGTTCAAGGCCGTGCTGGGGATCCCGCGGAGCGTGCGGACCTTCGCAGTGATCCCGGTGGGCTGGCCGCGCGGGAACCTGGGCCCGGTCCGGCGCCGGCCCGCGTCCGAGGCCATCCACCGCGACCGCTGGTAGCGGCGTCCAGCCCGGCGGCGGGACTTCAAGCTCGCAATCGAAAAAGACGATAAGGGTTGAGCAAGGTTGGGTCGCCGGTTAGCTCTCACCGTCGGTGGCTGGGCTGCCACCACGACCGAAGGCGATCCACCGTGACTATGTTCTCCCTCCCCCGCCAGGGGCTCGACCGCAAGCTGACCCTCGGCCTGGGCCTGATGCTGGTCCCGCTCATCGTGACCGGCGTCGTCAGCATCATGCTGCTGCACTCCGCCGGCGATGCGCTGACTCAGACGGGCCGCGAGGCGGCGACGGAAGTCAGGCTGGCGATCAAGGTCCGCGACAGCCTCAAGGCGACGGAGTACGCGCCCGCGAACTATGCCGCGTCCGGGTCCCCGGCGATAGCGCAGAGCTTCCGCGTCGCCGTCCGGCGGGCGGACGCCGCCATAGCGACGCTGCGACCCGCGCAGTTCAACGAGCCCGAGGAGCTCCGGCACATCGCCCGGGTGAAGCGTGACTGGCGGATCGCGCGCGCCAACGGCCTCGCTCTCCTCCAATCGCGCGACCGTCGATCCTATGCGTCGCTCGACAGCTTCTACATCCCGGTCAGCCGGGCCGAGGTGGAGCTGGGCCGCCTGGCCGAGTGGAGCCTGGCCAACCGCGAGCTGCAGCAGCAGCTGACCGACCAGAGTCGCAGCCGGGTCTTCCTCGTCCTGGTCGCCGTGATGCTGGCCAGCTGCCTGCTGGCGGCCGTCGTCGCCCGCAGCATCCGGCGCTCCATCGCGCGGCCGCTGCATGACCTGCGGACCGTGGCGCGCCGGTTCGGCACCGGCGACTTCCACGCTCGCGTGAGCCTGAACGGCAGCACCGAGTTCGTGCAGGTGGCCGAGGCCTTCAACGGGATGGCCGACGAGCTGCGCGACAACCAGGCCCAGCTGGTCCACCAGGCCTTCCACGATCCGCTGACGGCGCTTCCCAACCGCGCGCTGCTCCATGACCGCACGGAGCACGCGCTCGCCCGCGAGCGGCGTGGCGCCGGTCGCGTGGCCGCCCTGTTCCTCGACGTCGACGACTTCAAGGGGATCAACGACACCCTCGGGCACCCGGCCGGCGACCGCCTGCTGGTCGAGGTGGCCCGCCGCCTGCGGGCCGCGGTGCGCACCGAGGACACGGTCGCGCGGCTCGGGGGCGACGAGTTCGCCGTCCTCATCGAGGGCTGCCGCCCCAACGAGGCGGTGCTGACGGCCGAGCGGATCCTCCAGGTGCTCGCCCCTCCCGTCCTGGAGCAGGGGCGCGAGCTCTCCGTCCGCGCCAGCATCGGCGTGGCGATGAGCGAGACGGGGGCGACGGACGCCGACGAGCTGCTGCGCTACGCAGACATCGCGATGTACGTCGCCAAGCAGGAGGAGAAGGGGAGCTACCGGCTGTTCGAGTGCGCCATGCACGACGAGGCGGTGGGACGGCTCGAGCTCGAGGCCGACCTGCGCGAGGCTCTAGACCGCGACGAGCTCGACGTCCACTACCAGCCCATCTTCGACCTGCAGACGCGGCGGATGACCGGTGTCGAGGCCCTCGCCCGGTGGACCCATCCCGACCGCGGGGCCGTGCCGCCGGCCGAGTTCATCCCGGTCGCCGAGCGGACCGGCCTGATCGTCCCGCTCGGGCGCTGGATGCTGGAGCGCGCCTGCCGCGACCTGCAGGAGCTGCGGGCCGGCGGCGATTCGTCGCTGCGGGTCAGCGTGAACGTCTCCGCCGTCGAGCTGATGGAGCCGGACTACGTGAACTTCGTGGCGCGGACGCTGGAGGCGAGCGGGACGTCGCCCCAGTCGCTGGTCCTGGAGATCACCGAGCGGGTCCTGGTGCAGGACAGCGAGGCCACGCTGGACCGCCTGCGCGAGCTCAAGGCGATCGGCGTCCGGCTCGCGGTCGACGACTTCGGGACTGGCTACTCGTCGCTGGCCTACGTCGAGCGCCTGCCGCTGGACATCATCAAGATCGACAAGACGTTCGTCGACGGGGTGGGCGACCCCGACGACGACGGTCACCTGGCCTCGGTGATCGTGTCGCTCGGGGACCGCCTGCACCTGGAGACGGTCGCCGAGGGCATCGAGCTGGCCGAGCAGGGCGAGGAGCTGCAGCGCATGGGCTGTCGGTACGGGCAGGGGTACCACCTCGCCCGCCCTCAGACGCTGGACGCGATCCGCCGGCTGATCGCCGAGGGCGGGGCGGATCCCGCGCCCGGGCCCACCATCGCCGCCCCGTAGGACACTCGTGACATTTCGCGGGCGAGGCGCGGGTCGCCGCGGCCTAGCCTCGGCCGCATGGGGGACCCGGGCCGCCGCCAGCTGCTGATCTACGCGGTCGCCGCCGTGGTGGTGGCGCTGATCGGGGCGCGGTACGTGGGCGGCGGTGGCGGGTCGGGTGGCGCGCCGGCCGCGCGGCGGGCGCCCGTCCGCGTGACCGGGGGTGGAGGTGCGGGCGCCGGGGGATGGGCGGTGGTGCAGGTGGCGGGGGAGGTGCGCCGGCCCGGCGTGTACCGGGTGCGTGCGGGAAGGCGGGTGGACGACGCGGTCCGGATGGCCGGCGGCCCGACGGCGCGCGCGGAGCTGGCCGGCGTGAACCTCGCCGCGAAGGTCGAGGACGGGCGGCAGGTGATCGTGCCCGCGCGCGCGGCGGGCGGCGCCGGTGCGGTCGGCGGCGCGAGCGGGCCCCCGGGCGTCGCCGTCGTCGCTCCGGGCGCGCCGCTGAACCTCAACACAGCCACGGCCGAGCAGCTGGACGGCCTCGACGGGATCGGGCCCGCGATGGCGCAGAAGATCGTCGCCTACCGCCAGGCCCACGGCGGGTTCCGGTCGCTGTCCGAGCTCGACCAGGTCCCCGGCATCGGCCCCAAGCGCCTCGCGGCCCTCAAGGGCCTGCTGACGGTGTGACCGGCTCCGCGCCCCCCGGCCCCGGGCCGGGGCCACCAGAATCGTCCACTGTTGCATTTCGGGGGCTGGGACCACCAAAACGCAACAGCGACGCGGTTTGGGCCGCGCTGGAGGTGGCGCGGGGCCATCCGCGGCATCTGGTGCTGGCTTCGATGGTCGCCGGGTTGCTCGCCGTCCCGGCGCCGGCCGCGGTGGCGCTCGCGTGCGCGGTGGTGGCAGCGGTGGCGACGAGCGGGCGGTGGGCGGGCGGCTTGGGTGCGGCTGCGAGTGGCCCTTGGGCGGGCGGCTTGGGTTCGGGCCGCGCGGCGTCCCGGGCGGGCCCGCTGACCCTCCTCGCGGTCGGGGCGGTCCTCGCGGGCGCCGTCTTCGCCCAGGCGCGGCTCGCGGCGCTGGACCGGACGGCGCTGGGACCATGGATCGGCCATGACGTGACGGTTCGCGGGTTCGTCCTGGAGCATCCGCGCGCGCCCGGCGGCCGGCTCCCGGCGGCCGTGCCGGGGCCGCCGTGGGCGCCGGGCGGCGGCTCCGGCCGCCGCGGCCGGTCCGCGCTGCTGCGGATCGTCGCCGGCCCCGGCGCCGGAGAGCGCGTCTCCGTCCGGGCCTCTCGCTGGCCCGCGGTCGCGCCCGGCGTGGAGGTGATCGCGGACGGGCCGCTGAAGCCGCTCGGCGCCCGCGACGACTGGCTGCGCCGCCGCGGCGCACACGGGAGGTTGCAGGCTCGCGGGGTGCGGCTGACGGGCCGGCGGCGCGGCGGGCTCGCCGGAGCGCTGGACGGCCTGCGGGCGAGCGCCGAGCGCGCGGTCTCCTCCGGCCTGGACTCGCCGCGGGCGGCGCTGGCGCGGGGCATGGTCCTGGGCCAGGACGAGGCGCTGGACGAGGACACGCGCGAGGCGTTCCGGGTCAGCGGCCTGGCCCATCTCCTCGCCGCGAGCGGCCAGAACGTGATGCTGCTCGCCGCCCTGGCGCTGCCGGTCCTGGCCGCGCTCGGGTTCGGGCTCCGGGGCCGTCTGGCCGGCGTGCTCGCCCTGATCGCGCTCTACGTCCCGCTGGCCGGAGCCGGCCCGTCCATCCAGCGCGCAGGGGTGATGGGTGCGGCCGGGATCGTGGCGGTCCTCGCCGGCCGCCCGGCGTCGCGCTGGTACGCGCTGCTCCTCGCGGCCGCCGTCACTTTGGCGATTGACCCGCGGGCGTCGCAGGACCCCGGCTGGCAGCTGTCCTTCGCGGCGGTCGTGGCGATCCTCCTGCTGGCCCAGCCCCTGGCGGCCCGGATGCGGGAGCACCGGGTGCCCCGGCCGCTCGCCGAGGCCGCCGCGGTCACCGCCGCGGCGACACTGGGGACCGCGCCGCTGCTGGCCTTCCACTTCGAGCGCGTGTCGCTGGTCTCCCTTCCAGCCAACCTGCTGGCGGTGGCCGCCGTGGCGCCCACGATGTGGCTGGGGATGCTCGCGGTGGCCGCCGGCGCAGTCGCGCCGGCGCTCGCGCAGCTGCCCAACGCCGCCGCCGAGTACCCGCTCGCCTACCTCGACTGGCTCGCCGAGTCCGCCGCCGCGCTGCCCCACGCGAGCGTGCCCGTCCAGTTGCATTCGCCGCTCGCCCTCGCCACCACCTATGTCGTCCTCGGTGCTGCCGTGGTCCTGGTGCTCCGCCGGCGGCCCATCTCGTCGGCCGCCGCCCCGCGCGGGCGCCTGGCCCGCGCAGCCGCGGCCCTACTGAACCGTGACGGCGACGACACAACTCTGCGCCGCCCGGCCAACCCCCTCCGCGCCGCCCGCCGCGCCCTCGTCGCGGTCGCCATCGCCGTGGCCGTCGTGGCCTTCCTGGAGGGGCGCAGGCTCCCGCCGCCGCCGGATCCGCGCGATGTCGTCGTGTCCTTCCTGGACATCGGCCAGGGCGACGCGACGCTCGTGCAGTACGGCGGCGCGACGCTCCTGGTGGACACCGGCCCGCCCGGCTCGCCGTTGCTGCAGCGGCTGCGCGAGGCCGGCGTGCGGCGCATCGACCTGCTCGTCCTCACCCACGCCCAGGCCGACCACGACGGCGGCGCCGCCGACGTGCTGAGCCGGCTGCCGGTCGGCCACGTCCTGGACGGCGGCGAGCAGGTGACCCGCCTGCACCGTCTCGCGCTGAACGCCGCGACCGCCAGACACGTGCCGCGCTCCACCCCCGACGCCGGCCAGTCGATCCACACCGGCCCGCTGGAACTCCGGATCCTGTGGCCCCGTCGCGAGCCACCCGGCGACCACCCGGGCGTGGACCCCAACGACCGCGCGATCGTCGCCCGCCTGCGCGCCGGCGCGTTCGACCTGCTGCTGCCGGCGGACGCGGAGTCCAACGTCACCGCCGCCCTCGATCTGCCGCCGGTCGAGGCGCTCAAGGTCGCCCACCACGGCAGCGAGGACGCGGGAACCCCGGACCTGATCGCCCGCCTGCGCCCGCGCATCGCCGCCATCGAGGTCGGCCGCGGCAACACCTACGGCCATCCCACGCCGGGACTGCTCGCCGACCTGCGACCGGTCCCGGCGGTCTACCGGACCGACCGCGACGGGACCGTCCGCCTCACCGTCCACGCCGGGCGGATGAGCGTCACGACGGCCCGGTGACCCGACGCGGTTGCACTTTGCCGTCTATATGGCGGTCAAGTGCACGCGCGTCCGGCCGCCGTCGCCCGCGGCCCGTACGATCAGGGCGATGGCCGCCCTCAAGCCCGCCTACCTCGTCCACGGCGACGACCACGGCCGCATCGCCGAGCGCCGCGCCGGCCTGCGCGCGCTGGCCGAGGCGCAGAGCGGCGCCGCGGGGTTCGAGGTCCTGGAGGGCGAGGCCGCCACGCCCCAGGCGGCCGCGGCCGCGCTGAGCGCCATGACGCTGGGGACCGAGCACCGCTTTGTGGTCGTGGACGGCGCCGAGCGCTGGAAGGAGGACGACCTGGACGAGCTGGAGGCCGTGCTCGCCGCGATGCCCCCGGACACCACCGTCGCCTTCTTCGCCCGCGAGGAGGGCCGGGCCAAGGTGCCCGAGCGCCTGCACGACGCGGTCCGCCGGGCGGGCGGGGACATCGCCGCCGAGCAGACCGTCAAGCCGTGGGAGCTGCCCAAATGGGTCGCCGCCCGCGCGCGCGACCTGGGCCTGGAGCCCGACGCCGGCGCGGCCAAGGCGCTGGTCGCCCGGGTGGGGGAGCGCCAGCAGCGCCTGCTGCGCGAGCTGGAGAAGCTCGCCCTCTCGCTCGGCCCGGGCTCGGCGCTGGCCACCGGGGAGTTGGACGAGCTGACCGCCTCCTCAGCCGAGCGGCGGTCCTGGTCGCTGGCCGACGCGCTCGTGGCCCGCGACGGCGCCGCGGCCACCCGCCTGTACCTGGAGCTGCGCGCTCAGGGCGAGCGCCTCACCGGCCTGCTGTTCCAGATGGCCCGCCGCGTCCGCGAGGCCCTGGACGTGGCCGAGCGCCTGGAGCAGGGAGAGTCGGCCGCCCAGGTCCGGCGCGGCCTGCGGATGCCGCCCAAGGCGGCCGAGCGCTTCATCGCCGACGTACAGCGCACCGACCGCGACGCGCTGCGCCGCGCGCTGGAGCACCTGGCCGACCTCGAGCTCGACTCGCGCCAGATGCGCGAGGGCCCCCAGGACACCGCGGCCCTGCGGACGCTGCTGCGCGTCGC
This sequence comes from Solirubrobacteraceae bacterium, assembly GCA_033855845.1. Lineage (GTDB taxonomy): Bacteria > Actinomycetota > Thermoleophilia > Solirubrobacterales > Solirubrobacteraceae > AC-38. Next base: position 47,790 of record JAWVFR010000058.1, on the reverse strand, counting down.
GGCCGCGCGCTGAACGCGCTGAAGCTAGGAGGAGCCGGCGCCGGAGCGCAGCTTCGCGGCCCGCGCCTTCTTGCGCGCACCGTTGTTGGCGTGCAGCGCGTGGCGCTTGACGGCCTTGTCGATGGTCGACACCAGCTCCCGGTGGTCCGTGGCGGCTCCATCGTCGTCGCCCGCGGCCGCCTTGGTCTCCAGCCGGCGGAACAGCGTCTTGATCTTCGACGTGTACCGGCGGTTCTCGAGACGCTCGCGCTCGGAGCGCAGGATCCGCTTCTTCTGGGAGTGAATGTTGGCCATGACGTACGAGTGCCGTGGCCTGGGCGCCACGGCCCACCTAGGATAGCCCACTCGTGACCCGCGACGACTTCGTCACGCCGCCCGAGGGCCGGTCGCCGCGCCGCCGGGGGGTCGCGGTCAACACCGCCATCTTCGCGCTGCTCACCGGCCTGTCGCGCATCGCCGGCCTGGCGCGGGAGATCCTGGCCTCCAGCTACTTCGCCACCAGCGGCGCGTTCAGCGCGTTCACGCTGGCCTTCCAGCTCCCCAACCTGCTGCGGATGCTGGTGGCCGACCAGGCCATCACCGCCGCTTTCGTTCCCGCGTTCACGGAGCTGCTGGACCAGGGCAAGCGCAAGGAGGCCTTCCGCCTGGCCTCCACGCTGTTCTTCGTGATCCTGGGCGGCCTGGGGGCCGTGACCGCGCTGTTCATCCTGCTCGCGCCGGTCGTCATGCCGCTCCTGGCCGGGGACCAGTTCACGCCGTTCCTGGACGACCTGACCGTCGGGCTGTCGCAGATCCTGTTCCCGACCGTCCTGCTGCTCGGCCTCAACGGACTGACGCTGGGGATCCTCTACGCCTACGAGGACTTCACGATCGGCGGGATCGCGCCCCTGGTCTGGAACCTCGTCATCTTCGCGGTGCTGATTCCCCTGCGCAGCGCGTTCGACGGTCCCGACCAGCTCTACGCCTACGCGATCGCCGTGCTGGCGGGAACCGCGGCGCAGTTCCTCATCACCCTGCCGCGCCTGCGCCGCCTGGGCTTCCGCCTGGTCCGCGGCGTCGACCTGCGCGATCCCCGGGTCAAGCAGGTGCTGCGGTTCATGCTGCCGATCTCCTTCGCCACGGGCCTCATCAACTTCTCGCTGCTGATCAACTCCAGCGTCGGCTCCACCGTCAGCGACCAGGCGCCGCGCGCCATCGATGCCGCCTTCCGCATCTTCCAGCTGCCCCAGGGGGTGTTCGCGCTCGCGCTGGCCACGGTGCTGTTCCCCACGCTGACCCGCCTGGCCACGGCCCGCGACTCCGACGGCCTGCGCGGCGCCTCGGCCAACGGGGTGCGCCAGCTCGCGCTGCTGCTCATCCCCGCCGGCGCGCTCTTCCTCGCGCTCAGCGAGCCGATCACGCGGCTGATCTACGAGCACGGCGCCTTCGGGCCCTCGTCCACGCGGCAGGTCAGCGAGGCGCTGTTCTGGTTCGCCTTCTCGCTGCCCCTGACCGGGATCAACCTGCTGCTCACCCGGACCTTCTTCGCCGTGCAGGAGGCGTGGCGCCCGGTGCTGTGGGCGGGGGTGAACGTCGTGGTCAACGCCGCCGTGTCCCTCGCCCTGGCCGGGCCGCTGGGGATCGCGGGCGTCGTGATCGGGACGATCGCCGGCAACGTCGTGATGCTGGCCGGGCAGCTGCTCGTGCTGCGCGCCGAGCTGGGCGGCTTCGAGGGGCGCCGGACGCTGGTCGTCGTGGCGCAGATGACCGCCGCCGCGGCGGTCCTGGCCGGCGTCGCCTACGGGCTCTGGTACCTCCTCGACCAGGCGCTGGGCCGCTCGCTGGCGGGCCAGATCGCGTCGGTGGGCGGGGGCTGCGCCGTCGCGATCGCCGTCTACGCGGCGGCGGTGGCGGCCTTCCGGATCCCGGAGGGCCGCCAGCTGTGGGCCCTGGTGGCCCGGCGTGCCCGGCCGTCCTGACCCCCGGCGCCTAAGCTGAGAGGTCGCATGGCCACGGACCAGTCCCACATCCGCAACTTCTCGATCATCGCCCACATCGACCATGGGAAGTCGACGCTGGCCGACCGCATCCTGGAGCTGACCAAGACCGTCGCGGCCCGCGACCACCGGCCCCAGATGCTCGACTCGATGGACCTCGAGCGCGAGCGCGGGATCACCATCAAGGCCCAGGCCGTGCGCGTGTTCTACGAGGCGCAGGACGGGGAGACCTACCAGCTGCACCTCATCGACACGCCCGGCCATGTCGACTTCACCTACGAGGTGTCGCGCTCGCTGGCCGCATGCGAGGGCGCCCTGCTGGTGGTCGACGCCTCGCAGGGGGTGGAGGCCCAGACCGTGGCCAACACCTACCTGGCGGTCGAGGCCGGCCTGGAGCTGATCCCCTGCCTGAACAAGATCGACCTGCCCGGCGCCGAGCCCGAACGGGTGGCCGAGGAGGTCTCGGACCTGGTGGGCGAGTCGCCCGGCGGCGTGCTGCGCATCAGCGCCAAGACGGGCGGCGGCGTGGCCGAGGTGCTGGAGGAGCTGATCCGTAAGGTCCCGCCCCCGCACGGCGACCCGGCGGCGCCGCCCCGCGCGCTGATCTTCGACTCCGACTACGACCCCTACCGCGGCGTGGTCGCGTACGTGCGGGTGGTGGACGGCACGTTCCGCAAGCGCGACGCGATCCGCGCGATGGCCCAGGGGACGGAGGCGGAGATCGACGACATCGGCTTCTTCACCCCTCAGATGACGCCGGTGCAGCAGCTGGGCCCGGGCGAGGTGGGCTACCTGATCACCGGGATCAAGGACGTGACCAAGCTGCGCGTCGGCGACACGCTGACCACGCTGGCGCGGCCCGCCGCCGAGCCGCTGCCCGGCTACCGGGAGGTCAAGCCGATGGTGTTCTGCGGCCTGTTCCCGATCGACTCCGACCAGTTCCCCGAGCTGCGCGATGCGCTGGAGAAGCTCTCGCTCAACGACGCGGCGCTGTCCTGGGAGCCCGAGACCTCCGAGGCGCTGGGCTTCGGCTTCCGCTGCGGGTTCCTGGGCCTGCTGCACATGGACATCGTGCGCGAGCGCCTGGAGCGCGAGTACGACCTGGAGCTGCTGGCCACGATGCCCAACGTGGAGTACGAGGTGTCGCTGACCGACGGCTCGGTGATCGAGGTCCACAGCCCCACCGACATGCCCGACCCCGCCCGGATCGAGGAGGTTCGCGAGCCCTACATCCGCGCCTCGATCCTGGCCCCCAAGGGGTTCGTGGGCGCGGTGATGGAGCTGTGCCAGGAGCGCCGCGGGATCCATCACGGCATGCACTACCTGTCCTCTGAGCGCGTGCAGATCACCTACGACCTGCCGCTGGCGGAGATCGTCCTGGACTTCTTCGACCAGCTGAAGTCGCGCACGCGGGGCTACGCCTCGCTGGACTACGACCTGACCGGCCTGCGCCCGTCGGACCTGGTCAAGCTCGACATCCTGCTCGGCGGCGACCCCGTGGACGCGCTGTCGATGGTCGTGCACCGCGACAAGGCCTACGAGTCGGGCCGCGCGCTGGCCGAGCGCCTGCGCCAGCGGATCCCCCGCCAGCAGTACGACGTGCCGATCCAGGCGGCGATCGGCGCGCACGTGATCGCCCGCGAGACGGTGAAGGCCTTCCGCAAGGACGTGATCGCCAAGTGCTACGGCGGCGACATCTCGCGCAAGCGCAAGCTGCTGGAGAAGCAGAAGGCCGGCAAGAAGCGGATGAAGCAGGTCGGCCGCATCGAGGTCCCCCAGGAGGCCTTCCTGGCCGTGCTGGAGCTGGGCGAGGAGGGGGGATAGCTCCGCGGGCCGGCGCCTACCCCGCCGGGGGCACGATCCGGTAGAGCTTGTCGTCGCCCGGCCGCGGGGAGCCGCGGCCGTCGCGGTTGGAAGTGAGCGCGTAGAGCGCGCCGTCGGGGCCCTGCACGATCGTGCGGACCCGGCCCAGCTGTCCCTGGAAGAGCGGCTCGTTCACGCTCACGTGCGTGCCGTTCAACCGGATGCGCCGGACCTGCTCGCCCACCAGCGCGCCGAACAGAAAGTCGCCGGTCCACGCGCTGCCGGGCAGCGTCACGAACGACCCCCCCGAGGGCGCGATCGCCTGCTCGTAGACGATCAGCGGCGCCGTGAAGCGCCCGTGGTCGCGCCCGTAGACGTCGGGCCAGCCGTAGTTGGAGCCCCGGCGCACGAGGTTGACCTCATCGAAGCCGCGGGGCCCGTCGCCGCCCGACGGGCCGTGCTCGGTGGCGATCAGCGCACCCGTGCCCGGCTGCCAGTCGAAGCCCTGCGGGTTGCGGTGCCCGAGGGAGAAGACCTGCGGCTCCCCGCCGCCCCCGCGCGCGTCCTGGGGCGAAAGGCGCAGGATCTTGCCGGCCAGGGAGTGGGGGTCCTGGGCGAGCCTGCCCTGGCCGGTCTCGCCGGTGGAGATGTAGAGCCAGCCGTCGGGCCCGAAGCGGATGCGCCCGCCGTCGTGGACCGCGCCCGCCGGGATGTCCTGCACGACGACCTGCTGCTCGCGCATGCGCAGCCCGTCCAGGCGGTAGCGGACGACCTGGTTGCCCTGGTCCGTGGTCCGATAGAGGTAGACGAAGGAATTCCGCGCGAACTGCGGGTCGACCGCCAGGCCCAGCAGCCCGCCCTCGCCGACCGCGGACACCGGGACGCTGGCCACCGCCTGCGGGCGCAGCTTGCCGTCGGGCATCAGCATCCGCACGCGGCCCGGACGCTCGGTGATCAGCGCCCGCCCGTCGGGCAGGAAGCCGATCTCCCACGGGATGTCCAGGCCCGTCGCCACCACCTCGACCTTGGGACCGCCCGGGTTGCGGGCCGGGCCCGACCCCGGCGTGCTCGTCGTGGCGGGAGCGGTGGCGGTCGGCGCCGCGGTGGTGCCGGAGGCCTGCTTGCCGCCCCCGTCGCCCCCGCAGCCGGCCGCGCCGCCGAGGACGGCGAGCGCCATGCCGATCAGGATCCCGCGTCTCACTCGCCCAGCACCTTAATGACCAGCCGCTTCGGGCGGCGGCCGTCGAACTCGGTGTAGAAGACCGCCTGCCACGGCCCGAGGTCCAGCCGGCCGTCGGTGATGGGCAGAACCACCTGCTGGTGGACGAGCAGGTTCTTGAGGTGCGCGTCGCCGTTGTCCTCGCCGCCGCGGTGGTGGCGGTAGTCGCCGGGATCGGGCGACAGCTCGCGCGCGACGTCGTTGGCCGGCTCCTTCCACGACGGGGGCGCCAGCTTGTCCAGCCACTCCAGCGCGTCGGCCTGGAGCCCCGGCTCGTCGTCGTTGACCCACACCCCGGCGGTGATGTGCATCGCGGACACCAGCACCATCCCCTCGGCGACGCCGGACTCGTCGACCGCGCGCTGCACGTCCTCGGTGATGCGCACGAACTCGCGTCGCTGCGGCGTGGTGAAGGTCATGTAGGCGGTGTGGGACTTCACGAGCGGGCCTCCGGATCGCGTTTCGCGCATCATGCCCCGTCTGATGGACCTCGGACTGGACGGCAGGGCGTGCGTGGTGACCGGGGCCAGCCGGGGGATCGGGCTGGCCACGGCGCGGATGCTGTGCGCCGAGGGCGCGAGCGTTCTGCTGGTGGCGCGCGACGCGGGCACCGTCGGGCAGGCGGCCGCGCAGCTGGCCGCCGAGGGAGGCCGGGCCGTCGGGCTGGGCCTCGACGTCACCGATCCGGACGCGGGCGAGCGCGTCCTGTCCGCCTGCGAGAACGCCTTCGGCCCGCTGCACGCCCTGGTCAACAACGCGGGCTTCGCGGGCGCCCGGCCGCTGGAGGAGCTGACCGACGAGGACTGGCAGGCCCAGTGGGAGGTCCACGTGATGGCGCCGATGCGCCTCATGCGGGCGGCGGCGCCGGCCATGGCCGCCCGCGGCGAGGGCCGCATCGTGAACGTCACCTCGTCCGCCGCCCGGCGCCCCTCGGCCACGCTGGACCCGGCCTACTCGGTGACCAAGGCGGCCCAGCTCTCGCTCTCGCGCGTGTTCGCCGATCTCTACGCCTCCCAGGGCGTGCTGGTCAACGCCGTGGCGCCGGGCGCGATAGCGGGCTCGATGTGGCAGTCCGAGGGCGGCCTGGCCGACGAGATCGCCGGCCGGCGGGGGACCAGCCGCGAGGAGGTCCTGAAGGCCACCGGCGCGCGCATCCCGCGCGGCGCGATGGGGACCGAGGACGAGGTCGCCGCGGTGATCGCGTTCCTGTGCTCGCGCCACGCCGCCAACGTCGCGGGTGCGGCGTGGGCGGTGGACGGCGGAAGCGTGCCGACGGCGTAGAACGACAGTGGGGCCCGGCCGAAACCGGGCCCCCTGCCTGGACGACGGGGCGGGGGCGGGGGACGGTGCCGAATCCGGCCCCGTCGGCGTTACCGATTGCCTACCCCCTGACACATGGGGGAAACCGGCGGTGTCATAGAGTGCCGCGGCGTCATGCCCGTCAAGACCGAGGCCATCGGCAAGTCCTACCCGCCCGCCGTGTACGCCGTGGGGCGCGAGAAGGTCCGCGAGTACGCCCACGCGGTGGGGGAGTCCAACCCGCTGCACCTCGACGTGCAGGCCGCCCGGGCCGCCGGCTACGCCGACGTCGTGGCGCCGCCCATGTTCGCCGTGGTCTACAGCGGCCCGGCCGTGGCGCCGGGGATCTTCGATCCCGACGTCGGCATCAACTTCGCCACGATGGTCCACGGGGGACAGGAGTTCGAGTGGGGCAAGCCGGTCGTGGCCGGCGACGAGATCACGACCACCGCGACGGTCAAGGACGTCTCCGAGCGCAACGGGATGGGCTTCTACGTCTTCGAGTCGGTGTCGCGCAACCAGGACGGCGACGTCGTCTGCACGGGGACCTGGACCAACATCGTCAGGGGAGTGTGATGGTCGAGCTCAAGGTCACGCCCGACAAGTACGTCACCTATCGCTACGCCGGCGCATCGGGTGACTTCAACCCGATCCACATCGACGAGGAGTTCGCCACGTCCGTGGGGTTGCCGGGCCGCATCCTGCACGGGCTCTGGACGATGGCTCAGGTCGCCCGCGCGGCCGAGGAGGCCGGGGGCGGCTTCGAGAACCTCAAGCGCCTGTCCGTGCAGTTCCGGGGCATGGGCCAGCTCGAGCAGGAGATCGTCATCACCGGCTCCGAGGGCGAGGGCGGGGTGCTCGAGCTCGAGGCCGAGCAGGCCGGCCAGAAGATCATTCGCAACGGCGAGGCCGAGATAGCCGCTTCCTAGCCGTTCCGTCCGGCGGGGGCCGCAACCTCCCTGGATGGTCCATGCGCTCCTCGCCTGCCACGACTCGCGCTGCAGCGCGGTCTTCGAGGCCTACGGTCACCTCGAGGACGTCGAGACGCTTGCCTGCGACTGCGGCTGTGCGTTGCAGATTGTCCGCTTCCTCGGGGAGCCGGACGAGGGGCCCGAGGGCGTCTCGCTGATCCGCCTGGCCGCCTAGCCCTCCTACAATCGGTCGCATGCTGACCGCACGCCAGGAGCTGATCCTCCGCAAGGTCGTGGAGGGCCATCTGGCGCTCGGTGGTCCCGTGGGGTCCAAGGCGCTGGCCGAGGACCCCGACGTTCAGTGGGGCCCGTCCACCGTGCGCAACGAGCTCGCCGTCCTCGAGGAGCGCGGCCTGCTCGCGCATCCGCACACCTCGGCGGGGCGGGTGCCCACCGACGCCGGGCATCGCTACTTCGTGGACAGGCTCCTGCCCGCCAGGCCCGAGCGCTCGCACCTCGCGCTGACGCTCGCGCGCAGCGAGGTGGACGTCGCGATGCGCGAGACCACGGAGACGCTGTCCCAGGTCACCAACCTGCTCGCCATCGTGTCCGCGCCGCCCGTGGAGACGGCCACGGTCCGCCACGTCGAGGTGCTCGTGCTCCAGCCGCAGGTCCTGATGGTGGTGGTCATCACCTCGACGGGCGGGGTGACGAAGCGGATGTTCGCCTTCGAGGGGCCGGTGGACCCGGGTCTGGCCGACTGGGCCGCCAGCTACCTCAACGAGCGCCTAGTGGGTCTGGGCCTGGGCGCGCGGATGCTGGTCCAGCGCCTCGTCGACCCGACCCTCCCCGAGCGCGAGCGCGCGTTCCTGGAGGGGTTGGCGCCCGCGTTCACGGAGCTCGAGGACACGGCGGGCGACGCGCTGTACGTGGACGGCGCGGCCCGGCTGCTGCGCGAGGAGCGCTTCCAGGACGTCAACCAGCTCAACGACCTGCTGGAGATGCTCGAGCACCGCGTCGCGCTGCTGGGCATGCTGCGCGCGGTCATCACCGCGCCCGGCGTCTGGGTGCGGATCGGCGCCGAGAACGAGCTGCCGGAGCTGCGCTCCGTGGCCGTGGTGGCCGCCGCCTACGGGCTGCCCCGCCGCCGGCTGGGGACGGTGTCGGTCATCGGCCCCACGCGGATGGACTACGGCATGGCCATCGCCTCCGTCCGCGACGCCGCGCTCCAGCTCTCCCGCTTCGTCGAAGACGTCTACGACGAGTAGATGCCCACCGACTACTACGACGTCCTCGGCGTGGACCGGGGCGCGAGCGAGCAGGACATCAAGAAGGCGTTCCGTCGCCTGGCCCGGGAGCTGCACCCCGACGTCAACGCGCACGACCCGGAGGCCGAGGAGAAGTTCAAGGGCGCGGCGGAGGCCTACGAGGTTCTCTCGGACCCCGAGCGCCGCCAGATCTACGACCGCTACGGCCACGACGGGCTGCGCAGCGGCGGGTTCGAGCCCAGCTTCGAGGGCTTCGGCTCGTTCGCGGACATCTTCGACGCGTTCTTCGGCGGCGGCGGCGCGTTCGGCTTCGGCGGGGGCGGCGCGCGCCGGCCGGCCCAGGGCGGCGACGTCGCGGTGACCGCGGAGGTGACCCTGGCCCAGGTGGCGACCGGCGCCTCGTTGGAGGTGTCCTACGAGGTGGCCGCGGCCTGTCCGCGCTGTCACGGCAACCGCGCCGAGCCGGGCACGCCGATCGAGACCTGCGACCGCTGCGAGGGGACCGGCCAGCTGCGGACGGTGTCGCGCAGCCCCTTCGGGCAGGTCGTGCGCGCGACGGCCTGCGACGTGTGCGGCGGCGAGGGGAAGGTCGCGCGCACCCCGTGCTCGGAGTGCGCCGGGCGCGGCCGGACGGTCGGGTCCAAGCGCCTGTCGGTCGACGTCCCCGCCGGGATCGAGGACGGCCAGCGCATCCGCCTGACCGGCCACGGCCACGCGGGGGAGACGGGCGCGTCGCCGGGCGACCTGTACGTGCTGGTCCGGGTGACCGAGGACGACCGGTTCCTGCGCGACGGCACGGACCTGGTGACCGTGGTCGACGTTCCCGCCCCGGCCGCCGCGCTGGGTACGACGGTGGAGGTCCCCAGCCTCGACGGCGACCCCGGGCAGGTGACGCTGGAGGCGGGCACGCAGCCGGGGGAGACCGTGGTGCTGCGCGGCGCCGGCCTCCCGCCCCTGCGCGGCGGGCGCCGCGGCGACGTGCGCGTCGTGGTGAACGTGGTGATCCCGCGCAAGCTCAGCGGGCGCCAGCGCGAGTTGCTCGAGGAGCTGGGGGGCACGCTGACGGAGGAGAACCTGAGCTCGCAGGAGGGCATGTTCGCCAAGCTCAAGCGCACGCTGCGCGCGTGATCCGGCTCGCCGTCCGGGTCCGGCGCGCGGACGCCGAGGCGGTGCTGGCCGAGCTGCTGGAGCTGGCCCCCAACGGGGTGGAGGAGAGCGAGGACGGCGAGGTCGTGGAGTACGCGGTCTACGGCGCGCCCGGCGAGCTGCCGGAGCTGCCCGACCTGCGGGCGGCCGCCGGCGAGGCGCTGGTCGAGATCCAGTCGCGAGAGGTCCCCGACGACTGGTACGACGGGTGGAAGCGCTTCCACCGGCCCGTCGAGATCGGGGGGCGCCTGCACGTCCGTCCGCCGTGGGAGCCGCCCCGCGACGACCTCCTCGACATCGCCATCGACCCCGGGCAGGCCTTCGGGACCGGCTCCCACCACACCACGCGCATGTGCCTGGAGCTGCTGCTGGAGCTGGAGCCGGGCGGCGGGTTCGCGGACCTGGGCTGCGGCTCGGGGGTGCTGGGCATCGCGGCCGCCAGGCTCGGGTGGGGACCGGTGGTCGGGCTCGACCACGAGGCGGCCGCGGTCGAGGCGGCCGGGGAGAACGCCGCGGCCAACGGGGTGACGCTGGACGTCCGCCGCTGGGACGTGCGCAGCGACCCGATGCCGGAAGCCGCCACCGTCGCGGCGAACCTCCTGCGCCCGCTGCTGCTCGTCGTGGCGCAGCGGATCGAGGTCCTCCCGGCGCACCTGGTGGCCGGCGGCCTGCTGCGCGAGGAGGCCGACGAGGTGTCCGCAGCCTTCGCCGCCCGGGGCCTGCGCGAGCGCGATCGCCGCGAGGCCGGCGAGTGGTCGGCGCTGCTCCTCGTCCGCGACGATCGGCCGGCGTGAGCGCGGACCGGAACCCGGCGGCGGCCGGGCTCGACGCGGTCGTCGTCGGCGCCGGCCACAACGTGCTGGTCGCCGCGGCCTATCTGGCGCGGGCCGGGCTGAGCGTGGAGGTCTTCGAGCGCCGGGAGATCGTCGGCGGCGCCTGCGTGACCGAGGAGCTGTGGCCGGGTGTGCGCGCCTCACCGGGCGCGTACACGCTGTCGCTGCTGCGCCCCGAGATCGCGCGGGAGCTCGACCTCGCCGCCCATGGGCTGGAGGTCCATGTGCATGAGCCCTACCTGTTCGCGCCGCTCCCGGACGGCCGGCGCGTGGTCACGTGGTCCGACCGCGGACGCACCCACGCCCAGCTCGCGCGGGAGTGGACGACCACGGATGCCGACGCCTACGCACGCTGGTCGGAACGCTGGGAGCGGGCGGCCGCTCGCGCGCGCCCGCTGATGCTCCAGCCGCCGGACCGCGAGCGCTGGCTGGAGGCGGTCGGCCCGGAGATCCTCGACGGCTCGATCGCCGACGACCTGGCCGAGATCCCGTCAGAGCCGGTCCGCGTGCCCTTCGCGATCCAGGGCCTGATCGGCACGCTGGCCGCGCCCGAGGACCCGGGCACCGCGTTCATCGGCTTCTACCACGACCTTGGCGAGGCCGCCGGCGAGCCCGGAGCCTGGGGCTACGCCCGCGGCGGGATGGGCGCGGTGACCGCGGCCCTGCGCGCCGCCGCCGAGGCCGCGGGCGCGGTCGTCCACACGGACGCGCCGGTGGACCGGATCCTCACCGAGGATGGCCCCACCAACCGCGGCCTCTCCGGAGGCGGCCTCACCGAAGGCGGCCTCTCCGAAGGCGGCCTCGCCGCGCGCGGGATCGTCCTCGCCGACGGCCGGGAGGTCCATGCCCGCGCGGTCCTCTCCAACGCCGACCCGCTGCGGACCAGCGCCCTGGCCGGCGTCCCGCCCCCGTCCGGCTGGCGCCAGGACGGCCCGACCGTGAAGGTGATGCTGCTGCTGGACGCGCTCCCGGACTTCCCCTCCTGGCCGGGTCCGGAGCCGTGGGCGGGGACGATCGACATCGGCTTCACCCTCGCCGACCTCTCGGCCGCCGCCGCGGACGCCCGCGCCGGCCGTCCCGCGGCCCGGCCCTGGATCGAGGCGTCCTGCCAGACCGCCTCCGACCCCACGCTGGCGCCCGACGGCCGCCACGTCGTCTCGATGTTCTGCCAGTGCTTCCCGCCCCACGTGGATCCGGAAGAGGCCGCGGACCTCGCGGTCGCCCGCTTCGCCGAGGTCTGTCCCGGCCTCCCGGACCGGATCGTCGGCCGCCTAGCGCTCGGCCCGAAGGAGCTTGAAGCCCGCTTCGGCATCTCCGGCGGCCACATCTTCCACGGCGAGATGCTGCCCGGCCAGCTGCTGGAGCAGCGGCCCGGCGCCCGCCGGTACGGCGGGATCGAGGGCCTGTACCTCGCCGGCTCGGGCGCCCACCCGGGCGGCGCGGTGACCGGCGCGCCCGGCTACCTGGCCGCCCGCGCGGTCATCGAGGATCTGCGACCAGCTCCATGAACAGCGAGTCGCGCCAGCGCCCCTCCGGGTCGCGCCAGGAAGAGCGCGTGACGCCCACGGTCCGGAACCCCGCCTTCTCGTAGCAGCGGATCGCGGCCGCGTTGTCGGCGGCGGGGTCGATCGTGATCCGGTGGTGGGCACGCTCCTCCACGAGGTGGCGGACCACCAGGCCGACGGCCTCGGTCCCCAGGCCCTGTCCGTGGCGACGCGGGTCGACGAACAGGTCGATCCAGGCATGCCGGTACTCGGGCTCGGCCTCCTCACCGAACTGGATCAGCCCGGCGACCTCGCCCTGAACCCGGATCGTGAACCGCGTCGCCTCCGGCTCGTCGAAGGGAAACCCCTCGTCCGGCGCCCCCCACCAGGCCGCCACCTCCGGGGCCAGGTGGATCGCCCGCAGCGCCGCCGCGTCCGCCGGCGCCAGGGGAGTCAGCTCGATCCGCTCACCGCGCACGAGCACCAGGCTAGCCGGGGGACTTTGTAACACGCTTGTGACACTGGCCTCATGGCCCGCATCGGCCTACTCTCCGGACCATGGCCTGGCGAATCGTGATTGCGGGTGGTGGCTTCGGCGGGCTGTACGCCGCGCGCGAGCTGGAGCGCGTCCTGCCCCCGCAGTCCGCCCACATCACGCTGGTCAACGACGTCAACTTCATGCTCTACACGCCGCTGCTACCGGGCGCGGCCGGGGGGACGCTGGAGCCGCGCCACGTGGTGGTCCCGCTGCGCGAGGAGCTCGACCGCACCGACCTGCGCCTGGGCCGCGTCACGGGTGCGCAGCCCGACCGCAACTGCCTGATGGTCAACACGCTGGAGGGCCATCACGAGGCGATCGAGTACGACCACCTGATCGTGGCCCTGGGCTCCGTCTCGCGCACCCTGCCGATCCCCGGCCTGGCCCAGCACGCGATCGGCTTCAAGACGCTGTCGGAGGCCATCGCCCTGCGTAACCGGGTCCTGCTCTGCCTGGAGATGGCCGAGACGCTGGAGGACCCCGACGAGCGCGCCGCCCACCTGTCCTTCGTCTTCGTGGGCGGCGGGTACTCGGGCGTAGAGGGCCTGGCCGAGCTGCAGGACTTCGCCGCCGACGTCATCGAGCGCTACCCGCGCTGCCGCGTCCAGGGCATGCGCTGGATGCTGGTGGAGGCGGCCGAGCGCCCGATGATGGAGGTCCCGCCGCAGCTCTCGGACTTCACCATGCGCGAGCTGCGCGGCCGCGGCATCGAGTTCCGCGTCGGCGAGACGCTGGAGCAGGTCACCGACCGCAGCGCCACGCTGTCCAGCGGCGAGGTCGTCCCCACCCGCACCGTGGTGTGGACCGCGGGCGTCAAGCCCCATCCCGTGGTCGGGCGCCTGGGCCTGCCGCTGACCACCCAGGGGCGCATCGAGGTCGACCGCTTCATGCAGGTGGCCGGCCGGCCCAACGTGTGGGCCGTGGGTGACGCCGCCGCCGTCCCCGACCCGGCCCGCCAGGGCCGCCCGTGCCCGCCGACCGCCCAGCATGCCCTGCGCCAGGGGCGCGACGTCGCCCGCAACGTGGCCGCGACCATCGGGCGCGGGCGCCTGCGCCCGTTCCGCTACCGCACGCTCGGCGTGTTCGTCGACCTCGGCCGCCACCAGGCGGTCGCCCAGACCCTGTTCATCCGCTGGCGCGGCTTCCCCGCCTGGTTCCTGGCCCGCAGCTACCACATGGCCGCCATGCCAGGCGTGAAGCGCCGGCTGCGCCTGATCGTGGACTGGACCGTAGACCTGCTGTTCGACCGCGACGCCTCCGAGCTGGGCCAGCTGGGCCATCCGCCCGCCCTGGAGCCGGAATCCGGTCAGCCGCTCAGCGAGCAGAGCGCGGGCGGCACGCGCGCGCCCGCGCCGGCGCGCACCGGGAGCTGACTGCCGTCCGCGTATCCTGGGAGGCGTGACCGAGATCGCCGATCGGGTGAAGGCCGACATGACCGCCGCCATGAAGGCGGGCGAGCGTGAGCGCACGGGCGCTCTGCGCCTGGTGCTGTCCGAGCTGCAGAAGGCGGCGAAGGAGGGCGAGGCCGACGAGCAGGCCGTCCTGCGCCGCGAGCGCAAGCGCCGCCTGGAGGCGGCCGGGACCTACCGCGAGAACGATCGCGCCGAGCTGGCCGAGGGCGAGGAGCGCGAGGCAGAGCTGATCGCCGGCTACCTCCCCGCCGAGCTGGGCGACGACGAGCTCGAGGCCCTGGTGCGCGAGGCGGTCGCGGACACCGGCGCGACCGAGGCCAAGCAGATGGGCCAGGTCATGTCCGCCGTCATGCCCAAGGTCGCCGGCCGCGCCGACGGCAAGCGCGTCTCGGCCAAGGTGCGGGAGGCCCTCGGATAGTGGTCCCTCCGGCGGCCCCGCGCGCGCTGCGGCGGTCCCGATCGTCCGCCATGCGGCGTCCTCGGTCGGGGCCAGGCCTCTGGCCTTGTCCCCTGACCCATGGCTTCGCCATGTGTGCCCCGTCCTTGCCTGGCGACCGCCGGAACTCGCCGAAGCACCCACGGGACCCCCGGAGGAACCACCGCTAGTGCGTAGGCAGATCGAGCTCGCCAACGACGTCGCCGCCGGCCTGGCCGGGTCGCAGGACGCGATCCTCAAGACGCTGGAGGGCCATCTGGACTGCGACGTCTTCCTGCGCGGCAACGTGGTCACGCTGGACGGCGATCCCGAGGCGGTCGACGCCGGGGAGACCGTGGTGCGCGAGCTGTCGGACCTCATCTCCGAGGGCCACGAGGTGGCTCCCGGCACGATCGAGGCGGTGACCAGCGCGCTGGACCAGCACGAGTCGCCGGCCAAGATCCTCGACGACGTGGTCTGGCGCCACCGCAACATCCGCGTGGCGCCCAAGACCGTCAACCAGAAGCGCTACGTCGACTCGATTCGCTCCAACACCGTCACCTTCGGCATCGGGCCGGCGGGCACCGGCAAGACGTTCCTGGCCGTGGCCATGGCCGCCGCCGCCCTCGCGAGCCGGGAGGTCAACCGGATCATCCTCACGCGCCCCGCGGTGGAGGCCGGCGAGCGCCTGGGCTTCCTGCCCGGCGACCTGATGGCCAAGGTCGACCCCTACCTGCGGCCCCTCTTCGACGCCCTGCACGACATGCTCGACCCCGAGCGCGTGGCCACGCAACTGGAGCGCGGCGTGATCGAGATCGCGCCCCTGGCGTTCATGCGGGGAAGGACTCTGAACGACTCCTTCGTGATCCTCGACGAGGCCCAGAACACGAGCCCCGAGCAGATGAAGATGTTCCTCACCCGCCTGGGCTTCGGGTCCAAGGTGGTGGTCACGGGCGACATCACGCAGATCGACCTCCCGCGCGAGCAGAGCTCGGGCCTGGTCCAGGTGGGCGACATCCTGGACCCGCTCGAGGACATCGCCTTCGTGCGCTTCGGCGGCGAGGACGTCGTGCGCCACAAGCTGGTCCAGCGGATCGTCGAGGCCTATGGAGAGCACTCGGAGAGGCAGGCGCCCGAGCTGCGGACCACCCGCGCCCCGGACCGCCGCCGGGCGTGACGCTCGAGGTCGAGGTCGCCGGGATCGAGCGCGCCAGGGAGGACCTGGCCGTGGGCGAGGTCGAGCAGCTGTGCGCGCTGGCCCTCGCGTCGGCAGGGATCGAGGACGGCCACGTGGCGATCGCTCTCGTGGAGGAGGACGAGATCCGCGCGCTGAACCGCGAGCACCGCGGGCGCGACACGGCTACCGATGTCCTGTCCTTCCCCATCGACGGCGCGGAGCCCGCCGCCGGTCCGCGCGAGCTGGGCGACATCGTGATCTGTCCTCCGGAGACCGAGGACGTGCGCGAGGCCGTCGTCCACGGCGCGCTGCACCTGGCGGGGATGGACCACGAGGTCGACGACGGCGAGATGCTCGCCCTGCAGCGCGAGATCCTGCGCTGGGCGCAGGAGTGAGCGCGACCCGCAGCGGCTTCGTCGCGCTGGCCGGACGCCCGAACGCCGGCAAGTCGACGCTGGTCAACGCGATCGTGGGGGAGAAGGTGGCGATCGTCTCCGACAAGCCTCAGACCACCCGCCGCGCGATCCGCGGGGTGGCGGCGGGGGAGGGCTGGCAGCTGGTGCTGGTGGACCTCCCCGGCGTCCAGCGCCCGCGCGACCCGCTGACCGAGCGCATGGCCCGTCGCGTCCAGCGCGAGGTGACCGAGGCCGACGCGGCGCTGATCGTCCTCAACGGCGACGAGGGCGTCGGCGGGCCCGGCGACCGCTTCATCGCCCACGCCCTGACGGCGTCCCAGACCGGCGCGCCGGTCGTGCTGGCGGTGAACAAGATGGACCGCCTGGACCGCGCCCGCGCCGCGGCGGCGCTGGCCGCGGCCGGCGAGCTGGTGCCCGGCGCGGAGGTGTTCCCGATCTCCGCGCGCACGGGTGAGGGAGTGGGCGAGCTCGTCCGCCATCTGGCCGGCCTGCTGCCCGCGGGGCCGTTCTGGTTCGCGCCCGGGGAATCGTCCGATCAGCCCGAGCACGTGGTGGTGGCCGAGCTGATCCGCGAGCAGATCCTGCGCCGCGCGCGCCAGGAGGTGCCCCACGCGGTGGAGGTTCAGGTGGACGAGATCGACCGGACGCGCGAGGACCTGGTCGTGATCAAGGCGCTGGCCTGGGTGGAGACGGAGTCCCAGAAGGCGATCCTCATCGGCGCCGGCGGGAAGATGGTCAAGGCGGTCGGCACCGCGGCCCGCCGCGAGCTCGAGCGCCTCCTGGGCGAGCGCGTGCACCTGGAGATCAACGTCCGCGTGCGCAAGCGCTGGCGCGCCGACGACGCTCTGCTGGACCGGCTGGGGATCGACTAGGCGGGTCGGCTAGGCCGGCCGGTGGCAGACGGCTTCGACGTTGTTGCCGTCCGGGTCCAGCACGAAGGCGCCGTAGTACTGCGGGTGGTAGAGCTCGCGGACGCCGGGCTCGCCGTTGTCGGTCCCGCCGGCCGCCAGTGCCGCCGCGTGGAACGCGTCCACCGTCGCCCGGTCGGGCGCCTCGAAGGCGATATGCACGTTGGTGGTGACCGGCTCGCGCTGGTCGGTGATCCAGAACGCGGGCTTGCCGTCGGACCCGAAGCCGCCGAAGCCCGGCGCCGGCTCCATCAGCAGCGAGTGGCCGAGGGGCTCGAGCGCGCGGGCGTAGAAGTCGCGGCTGCGCTCGTAGTCCGAGACGTTGAGGTTCACGTGGTCGAGCACGAGCCCATCCTAGGCGAGCTTGCGCTCCAGCTCGTCGGCCAGGAGGTCGAGGTCCTCGCGGTCCAGGTCGGGCGCGTACAGGAAGGGGAGGGTGACGACGGGCGAGTCGGCGCCCCGGCGCAGCCGCGCCAGCTGCGTCTGCTGGCCGCGGGCGCGGTGGCCCTCGGTGCGCGCGGCGGCCAGCGCGTGGGCGACCGGCCCGGGCCCGCCGGCCGACGCGGCCTGGACGGCCTCCAGCTCGGCCTTGGCGAAGCGCCGCGGGTGCACCGCGTTGGCCACGATGGCCGCGAATCCCTGCCCGATCGCCTCGGGCAGCTTGTCCTGGAGCTCCAGGGTCTCGTTGACCGGCATCTCCTCGGGCAGCGCCACCGCCACGTAGGCGGTCGACGCCGGGTCGCCCAGGAGATCGGACACCTGGTCGGCCTGCTTGCGGATCGGCCCGACGCGGGCCAGGTTGGCGAACGTCCGCGGGGTGCGCAGCATCCCGATCCCGTGTCCGGACGCGGGGGCGTCGACGATCACGGTGTCGTAGGCCGCGGCGCCACGCTCCCAGCGCTTGGAGCGCGTCAGCTCCCAGACCTTCACGATCGTCGCCATCTCGCGGGCCCCGGGGGCGGCCGCGGCGAAGTACTTGAACGCGTTGTTGTCGAACAGCACCCGCGAGAGCGTGCGCGAACCCAGCTGGGAGGCCAGCCAGTCGCGCAGGGCGGCCCACGGGTCGATGGAGATCGCCCACAGCCGGTCGGCCAGCTCGGCCTCCTCGTCGCCGACGCCGGCCCGGCGGAACACCCGCGACAGATGGTCCTGCTCGGCCACCTCGCACAGGATCGTGCGCCGGCCGCGTGCCGCGCATGCCAGTCCCATCGCCGCCGCGACGGTCGAGCGGCCGACGCCGCCCTTGCCGGTGACGTAGATGAGGCGCCGATCGAGGATGTTCATCTGCTGTGCCATGCTGCGCGTAGACGAACCGTGGCTACCCACCTGGCGCTCGATCCTCGCCTGCGGGCATCCTACGGCGCCTGCCGCCGGATGCAGCGGCGCCACGATCCGACCTACTACTGGGCGACGCGCTGGCTGGCGCCCGACGTCCGGCCCGCGGTGCACGCCCTGTACGGCTTCGTGCGCACGGCGGACGAGATCGTGGACGGCCCGCGCCGTCCCCTCGACCCGGAGGCCCGCCGCGCGGCGCTGGACCGGCTGGAGGACGAGTTGCACGAGGGCCTGTCGCGCAAAGGCTCCTCGCACCCGGTGATCGCCGCGCTGGTGGACGCCGGGCGCCGCCACGACCTGCCGCTCGGCGAGCTGCGCACCTACATGCGGTCCATGCGGGTGGACTGCGACCCGGTGCGAATCGCCACCCGTGAGGAGCTGGAGCGCTACATGGATGGCAGCGCCGCGGCGGTGGGCCGGATCATGGCGCCGCTCCTGGGCGCGGCCCCCGGCGAGCGCGAGGCGTTCGGGCGCCTGGGCACGGCGTTCCAGCTGACCAACTTCATCCGCGACGTGCCGGAGGACTGGCGCCTGGACCGCATCTACCTCCCCGGCGTCGCCGAGTCCGACGTGGCCGGGGGCCGGGCCACGCCGGGGTTCCGCGCCCTGGTGGCCGACGAGGTGGCGCGGGCTCGATCGCTGTTCGCGGACAGCGAGGGCGCGCTGGCCGCCGCAGGTCCGGGCATGCGCACGGGGATGCGGGTGGCGCGCGGCGTGTATCTCGGCGTCCTGGACCGGGTGGAGGCGATCGGCTTCGACGTCCTGCGCGGGCGCACCGGGCTGCGGCCCTGGGAGACCGCCTGCGTCGCGACCGGCGCGGCGCTGCGCCGCGGCCGGGCCGCGGCGTGACCCGCCGGGCCACCGCCCGCGGCGACGCGCGCACGTCCCTGGACGGCGAGCGGGCGGACGTCCTGGTCTGCGGCGCGTCCTTCGCCGGCCTGGCCGTGGCGCGCGAGCTGGCGGGCGCCGGCGCGGACGTGCTGCTGCTCGACCGCTACGAGGTGGGCGAGCGCGCGACCTCGGCCTGCGCCGCCCCGACCGCCTGGCTGCACGCGATGGGGGTGGAGGCGTCCATCCGCCAGGAGATCCCCCACATGCGCTTCACCACGCCCCGGGGGTCGGTCCGCTACCGGTTGCCCTGGAGCTGGTCGTCGTTCGACTATCGCGAGCTGTGCCTGGCCCTGCGCGCGCAGACGGACGCCCGCTTCGAGACCGCCACGGTCCGCGGGCGCGACGGGAACGTGGTCCACACCGACCGCGGCTCGATCGAGGCTCCCCTCGTCGTGGACGCGCTGGGCTGGCGCCGCGTGCTGGCCGCCCCCGGCTACCAGCCGCCGGAGGCGCCGCTGTCGCGCGGCCTGGAGGTGCACCCCGAGGGCGGGGGCGAGGACCTCGACGTGTGGATCGACCGCTCGCTGGTGCGCAGCGGCTACGGCTGGAGCGTCCCCGCCGCCGGCGAGCAGCGCGTCGGCGTGGCCTCATACGTCCCCCGCGACCACGTCAAGGCGCCGACCGTGGATCTGGCCCGGCGCCTGGAGCGCCCGCCTGTGCGCTTCCAGGGCAACTGGTTCCCGCACCGCCTGCGCGAGGCGGCCCAGGACGGCGTCTTCTTCGCCGGCGACTCCGCCGGCCACTGCTTCCCGCTGTCGGGCGAGGGCATCCGCACCGCGTTCTACTTCGGCATCGCCTGCGGGCGCGAGCTGCGCGCCGTCCTGGCCGGCGAGCGCACCCGCGACCAGGCGCTGGACCGCTACGCCGCCTTCTCCCGCGGCCACTCTGGCGCTTTCCGCCGCGCCCTGCGCCTCCAACGCTTGATCCCGGCGCTCCCGCCCCGCGCGCTGACGCTGCTGCTGCGGGCGATGGGCTCCCAGCGCGTCGTGGACCGTGCCTTCGGCTGGTACCTGGACCAGGCCCATCCGTCCTTCGCCGCGCCCGACCTGGAATCCTCCGGAGCATGGACGACTCGCAGATCGAGTACGACGAACGGGGGCTCGTCCCCTGCGTCGTCCAGGACTGGCGCAGCGGCGAGGTCCTGACCCTCGCGTACATGAACGCGGAGGCGCTGGAGCGCACCCGCCTCACGGGCGAGATGCACTTCTGGAGCCGCTCGCGCGACGAGCTGTGGCACAAGGGGGCGACGAGCGGCAACGTGCAGGCGGTCAGGGCCCTGCGCTACGACTGCGACGGCGACGCGCTGCTCGCCCTGGTCGAGCCCGCCGGCCCGGCCTGCCACACGGGCGAGCGCACGTGCTTCCACCGCGGCGAGCTGGAGCCCGCGGCCTTCGAGGCGCTGCCCGCGCTGGAGCGGACGGTCGCCTCGCGCCACCGCGAGCGGCCGCCCGGGTCGTACACGACCGAGCTCTTCGACGAGCCCTTCCGCATCGGCGAGAAGGTGGAGGAGGAGGCGCTTGAGGTCGTGCACGCCCATCGTGAGGAGACGCCGGAGCGGCTCGCGGAGGAGTCCGCGGACCTGCTCTACCACCTCCTCGTCCTCATGCGCGACTACGGCGTGGAGCTGCAGGAGGTCGAGGGGATCCTCAATGGCCGTCGCGGCTGACCTCCCGGCCGTCGCGCCGGAGCTGGAAGAGGTGCGTGCGCTCGCGCGCGAACACAACCTGATCCCGCTGCGCCACACCTTCATCGACGACTGCGAGACCCCGGTGTCGGCGTTCCTCAAGCTGCGCGAGGACGGGCCCGCGTTCCTGCTGGAGTCGGCCGAGCAGGGCCAGCGCGTCGGTCGTTACTCGTTCATCGGCTTCCGCCCCCGCAAGACCATCACGTGGTCGCCGGGGGACGGGGGAGACCCCTACGCCCTGGCCGCGGCCGAGGTCGAGCGCTACCGCCAGGCCCCGCTGCCCGGCCTGCCGCCCTTCTCCGGCGGCGCCGTGGGCTTCTTCGCCTACGACCTCGTGCGGACGGTGGAGCCGCTGGGCGAGCCCAATCCCGACCCCCTGGGCCTCCCGGACATGGCCCTGATGCTGACGGATGTGCTCGTGGTCTTCGACCACCTGCGCCACGAGGTCTCGATCCTCGCGAACGTCTACGCCGAGGACGACGTCGACCGCTCCTACGCGGCCGCGCGCGAGGCGATCGGCGAGGTCCGCCGGCGCCTGGCCGGGCCGGTGCCGCAGGCGCCCCGGAGCCCAGGCCGCCAAGCGCCCCGGTTCGAGTCCAACCTGCCCCGCGAGCAGTTCGAGGGGATGGTGACCCGGATCGTCGAGTACATCCGCGCCGGCGACGCCTACCAGGTCGTGCCCTCCCAGCGCTGGAGCGCGCCGGTCCCGGTCGAGGCCTTCTCGATCTACCGCGGGCTGCGCGCGGTCAACCCGAGCCCCTACATGTACTTCCTGGACTTCGGCGACTTCCAGATCGCCGGCGCCAGTCCGGAGCCGCTGCTGACGGTCGCGGGGCGCCGGGCCTCCACGCGCCCCATCGCGGGCACCCGGCCGCGGGGAGTCGACGCCGAGGACGACGCGCGCATCGCCCGCGAGCTGCTGGAGGACGAGAAGGAGCGCGCTGAGCACGTGATGCTGGTGGACCTGGGCCGCAACGACCTGGGGCGCGTGTGCGAGTACGGGACGGTGGAGGTCGAGACCTTCATGGCGGTCGAGACGTACTCCCACGTCATGCACATCGTGTCCTCGGTGGGCGGTGAGCTGCGCCCCGAGGTGGGGGCGGTGGACGCGCTGCGCTCCGTCCTGCCCGCGGGGACGCTCTCCGGCGCCCCCAAGGTCCGCGCCATGCAGATCATCGACGAGCTGGAGCCCGTCAAGCGCGGCGGCTACGGCGGGGCCATCGGCTACCTCTCCTACAACGGGGACCTGGACACCTGCATCCACATCCGCACGGTCGTGGTCAAGGACGGCATCGCGCACGTGCAGGCCGGCGGCGGCACCGTGGCGGACGCCAAGCCCGACTACGAGTACGAGGAGTCCGTGGCCAAGGCCCGGGGCGTCCTGAGCGCGATCGAGCTGGCGGTCGCGCAGGAGGACTGGGCGTGACCCGGGTCCTGATCGTCGACAACTACGACTCCTTCACCTACAACCTCTTCCAGTACCTGGGCGAGCTGGGAGCGGAGCTGGAGGTGGTGCGCAACGACCGCGCCAGCGTGGACGAGCTGCTGGAGCGCGCGCCCGACCGCGTCGTCGTCTCGCCCGGCCCCTGCACCCCGAACGAGGCCGGCATCTCGGTGGAGGCGATGCGCCGCTTCCCCGAGGCCGGGGTCCGAACCCTGGGCGTCTGCCTCGGCCACCAGGCCCTGGGCCAGGCCTTCGGCGGGAAGGTGATCCGCCACGAGCCGATCCACGGCAAGAGCGCCGACGTCGAGCACGACGGCAGGACGATCTTCGCCGGCCTCGAAAGCCCGCTGACCGTGGGCCGCTACCACTCGCTCGTGGTCGATCCCGACCTGCCGGACTCGCTGGAGGTCTCCTCCACCGGAGCCGGCGTGATCATGGCCCTGCGCCACCGGGAGCTGCCGGTGGAGGGCGTCCAGTTCCACCCCGAGTCCGTCCTCACGCCCCACGGCAAGCGGCTGCTCGCCAACTTCCTTGCCTGATCCCGTCCTCACGCAGGCCATCGACGCGGTGGCGTCGGGGCGCGACCTGTCCGCCGACGAGGCGGGCGCCGTCCTCGCGCGGATCATGGCCGGGGAGGCGAGCGAGGCGCAGATCGCCGGCTTCCTGATCGGCCTGCGCGCGAAGGGCGAGACGGTCGAGGAGGTGACCGGCCTGGCCCGGACCATGCGCGACCTCGCCACTCCGGTTCACACGGGACGAGACGACCTCCTCGACACCGCCGGCACCGGCGGCGGGCGCACCACGTTCAACGTCTCCACCACCGCGGCGCTGATCGCGGCCGGAGCGGGATGCGCGGTGGCCAAGCACGGCAACCGCTCGGCCACCAGCCTGTCGGGATCCGCCGACGTGCTGGAGGCGCTGGGCGCCCGCATCGACCTGGGCGCCGAGGCGGTGGCGGACTGCATCCACGACGTCGGCTTCGGGTTCATGTTCGCGCCCGCGCACCACCAGGCGATGCGCTTCGTGATCCCTGTGCGCAAGGAGCTGGCGGTCCGCACGATCTTCAACTTCCTCGGGCCGCTCACCAACCCCGCGGGCGCCACCCGCCAGCTGATCGGCGTCTCGGACCCCGCCTTCCTGGACCTGATCGCCGGGGCGCTCGGGAGGCTGGGCGTGACCAGGGCGTTGGTAGTGTCCGGCGACGACGGAGTGGACGAGATGAGCATCGCGGGACGCACGCAGGTCGTCGAGGTCACCGGGGGTGACGGCGGCGAGGCGACGATCGAGCGCTACGGCGTCGAGCCCGGCGACGTGGGACTTCCCACGGCCGCCGCGGACGCCGTGGCCGGAGGCACCCCGCAGGACAACGCCGACGCCACGCGGCGCATCCTGGCCGGCGAGGCCGGCCCACCGCGCGACCTGGCGGTGCTCAACGCCGGCGCCGCGATCTACGCCGCGGGCGCCGCGGAGACGCTGGAGGCGGGCGCGCACGCGGCGCAGGCCGCGATCGACTCCGGCGCCGCGCAGCGCGCGCTGGAGGCCTTCGTGGCCCGCACGCAGGAGGGGGCGCCCGCGTGAGCGTCCTGGACCGCATCATCGAGGCCACGCGCCAGGACCTCGACCAGCGCCGGCGCGAGCGCCCGCAGGCCGAACTGGAGCGCGAGCTGGCCGCCCGCACCGACGACCGGCCGTTCTCCGAGGCGCTGGCCCGGCCCGGCATCTCCCTGATCGCCGAGCACAAGCGCAGCTCGCCGTCGGCGGGCTCCATGCGCGAGGGCGCCACGGTCACCGACGTCGTGTGCGCCTACGAGCGCGGCGGCGCCGCGGCCCTGTCCGTCCTGACCGAGCGCCACCACTTCGGCGGGTCGCTGGACGACCTGCGCGAGGCCCGGCGCGCCTGCGGCCTGCCCATCCTGCGCAAGGACTTCATCGTCGACGCCTACCAGCTCTACGAGTCGGTGGTCGCCGGCGCCGACGCCGTGCTGCTGATCGTGGCGGCCCTGTCGCCGCCGGAGCTGGCCCGGCTGCACCGCGAGGCGCTGGACCTGGACCTGGACGTGCTGGTGGAGGTCCACGACGAGGAGGAGCTGGAGGTCGCGCTGGAGGTCGACGCCGAGCTGATCGGGATCAACAACCGCGACCTGACCGACTTCACGGTCGACGTGCAGCGCACCTACGACCTGCTGTCCGACGTGCCGACGGGCAAGGTGGTCGTGTCGGAGTCCGGGTTCAGCAGCCGCGAGCAGCTGGAGGACCTGGACCGGGTGGGAGTGGACGCGGTGCTGGTCGGCGAGTCGCTGATGCGCGCGGACGACATCGAGGCCGCCGCCCGCCGGCTGTCCGGCGCGCCGCCCGCCGAGCTTTAGTTCAGGTTCAGCGCGGCCGATCAATCTGGAGCTCATGAACGCTTCCTCAGTGCGCTCGTCCCTCCTTGCCGGGTTCCTCGGCGGCGCCGTGGTGGCCGCCGTCCTCCTGGTCCTGGACATCGGCGCCGACACCCACAGGACCACCACCGTCATCCAGCAGTCCCCCCTTGCGGCGACGCGCGACGCCTCCAACCCCACCGCCGGGCTCACCGCCCGCGAGATCTACAAGCGCGACGCGCCCGGCGTGGTCAACGTCCGCGCCCAGATCGTCCAGCAGGTCCAGTCTCCCTTCGATCTCTCTCCCCAGCAGAACCGCGGCGAGGCCAGCGGGTCGGGCTTCGTCCTGGACGACAAGGGCTACATCCTCACCAACGCCCACGTGATCGACGGCGCCTCCCGCGTCACCGTGCAGCTCGAGGACAAGAAGGTGACCGACGCCAAGGTCGTCGGCAAGGACCCGTCCACCGACCTGGCCGTGCTCAAGATCGATCCCAGCGGCCTGAACCTCAAGCCGCTCGCCCTCGGCGACTCCAAGCACGTGCAGGTGGGTGATCCGACCATCGCGATCGGCAACCCCTTCGGCCTGGACCGCACGCTCACCACGGGCGTGGTGTCCGCGCTCCAGCGCCGCATCGCCGCCCCCAACGGCTTCCAGATCGAGAACGTCATCCAGACCGACGCCGCGATCAATCCCGGCAACTCGGGCGGCCCGCTGATCGATGCCTCGGGGCGCGTGATCGGGATCAACTCGCAGATCGCCACCGGCGGCGGGAGCGGCGGCAACGTGGGCATCGGCTTCGCCGTCCCCATCAACACGGCCAAGCAGGTCATCCCGCAGCTGCGCAACAGCGGCAAGGTCGAGCGGGCCTACCTGGGCATCACCGGCGCCTCGATCGACGCTTCGCTCGCGCGGCTGAACCTCGCCACCAAGAGCGGCGTCCTGGTGCAGTCGGTCTCGCCGGGCAGCCCGGCAGCCAAGGTCGGGATCAAGGGCGGCAACGCCCGCGCCAACCTCGACGGGTCCCAGATCGCCCTCGGCGGTGACGTGATCAAGAAGATCGACGGCCGCACGGTCCACACGATGGAGGACATCGTGTCCGCCATCAGCGGCCGCAAGCCGGGCGACAGCGCCACGTTGGAGCTGCTGCGCGCGGGCAAGGCGATGACGGTCAAGGTCACGCTCGGGCAGCGTCCGGGCCAGGCGCCCCAGCAATAGCCGGGGCGCCGCAGCGCCTACGATGCGAGCGTGACTCGCGTCAAGATCTGCGGCACCACGAACCTGGCCGACGCCCGCCTGGCGGTGGACCTGGGCGCGTGGGCGGTGGGGATGATCTTCGTCCCCGGCACGCCCCGCGCCGTCCGCCAGCAGGACGCGGTGGAGATCGGGTCGTCGCTGCGCCGGGAGGTCCAGCTGTGCGGCGTGTTCGTCAACGCCCCGCTGGAGCGGGTCACGGCGCTGGCCGACGGCGTCGGCCTGACCATGCTCCAGCTGCACGGGGACGAGGGGCCGGCCTACTGCGCGGAGGCCGCCCGGCGTACGGGCTGCCGGGTGATCAAGGCGGCTCGCGTGGACACGCGCGCCGACGTGGTCGCGCTGGAGCCCTTCCACACCGACTTCCACCTGCTGGACGCCCACGTCGAGGGCGTGCGCGGGGGGACGGGGGAGACCTGGGACTGGGAGCTCGTGGCGAAGCGCCGCTCCCCCACGCCGCTGATCGTGTCCGGCGGGCTGCGACCCGACAACGTGGCGCAGGCCATCGCCGCCACCCGGCCCTACGCCGTGGACGTGGCCAGCGGAGTCGAGGCGAGCCCCGGCCAGAAGGACCCCGCCAAGCTCGACGCTTTCATGAGAGGGGTCAGACCCCTTGAGTCGCCCGCGCTCAGGGGGTCTGACCCCTGATCGAGCACCGGTTTGGCCCCTACGGGGGCCAGTACGTCCCCGAAACCCTGATGCCCGCGCTGGCGGAGCTGGAGGCCGCGTGGGAGTCGGTGCGCGAGGACTCCGGCTTCCGCGCCGAGCTGGACGGGCTGCTGCGCGACTACGCCGGGCGCCCGACCCCGCTGTACCCGGCGCGGCGGCTGTCGGAGGCGGCGGGCCGGCCGGTGTGGCTCAAGCGCGAGGACCTGCTGCACACCGGCGCGCACAAGCTCAACAACGCCCTGGGCCAGTGCGTCCTGGCCAAGCGCATGGGCAAGCGGCGGATCATCGCCGAGACCGGAGCCGGCCAGCACGGCGTGGCCACGGCCACGGCCTGCGCGCTGCTGGACCTGGAGTGCGTCGTCTACATGGGCGAGGAGGACATGCGCCGCCAGCGCCCCAACGTGCAGCGGATGGGCCTGCTCGGCGCCACCGTCGCGCCTGTGGACGCCGGGACCCGCACGCTCAAGGAGGCGACCTCGGAGGCGATCCGCGACTGGACCACCAACGTGGCCACCACCCACTACGTCATCGGCTCCACCGTCGGCCCCGCGCCCTACCCGGCGCTGGTGCGCGACCTGCAGCGGGTGATCGGCGACGAGGCCCGCGCCCAGCTGCTGGAGCGCGAGGGCCGGCTGCCGTCGCGCGTCATCGCCTGCGTGGGCGGCGGGTCCAACGCCATCGGCATCTTCACCGCCTTCACCGGGGATGCGGACGTGGAGCTGATCGGGGTGGAGGCCGCGGGCGAGGGCCTGGGCTCCGGGCGCCACGGAGCCCCCCTCACCGCGGGCGGGCGGCCCGGCGTGCTGCACGGGTCGATGTCGGCGGTGCTCCAGGACGGCGACGGCCAGATCTCCGAGGCCCACTCGATCTCGGCCGGCCTGGACTACCCGGGCTCGGGGCCCGAGCACGCGCACCTGCGCGACACCGGGCGCGCCCGCTACGTGGCGGTCTCCGACGACGACGCGCTCGCCGCCTTCGCCCGCATGGCGCGGATGGAGGGGATCATCCCGGCGCTGGAGTCGTCCCACGCCCTCGCGTGGACGCTGGCCAACCCGGGCGGGGACCTAGACCTGGTGTGCCTGTCCGGCCGCGGGGACAAGGACCTGGCCGAGGCGCTGGAGCGCCTGGGGGAGTGACCGGGGCCGAGCGGATCGCCGCCGCCTTCGCGGGGCGCGGCGGGCGGGCCGCGCTGATGCCGTACCTGATGGGCGGGTTTCCCGACCTGCCCACGTCGGCGGCGATCGGGGCGGCCTACGCGGACGGCGGCGCGGACCTGATGGAGCTGGGCATCCCCTTCTCCGACCCGCTGGCGGACGGCCCGGTGATCGCGGCCGCGGGGACCGAGGCGCTGCGCGCGGGGGCGACCGTGGCGGGCGTGCTGGGCGTGTGCGCGGACCTGGCGCCGCGCGTCCCGGTGGTCGTGATGTGTTACTCCAACCTCGTGTTCGCGCCGGGCGTCGAGCGGTTCGCCGCGGCGCTGGCCGGCGCCGGGGCGTGCGGGCTGATCGTGCCCGACCTGCCGCTGGAGGAGTCACCGGCGGTCCTGGCGGCCTGCGACGCGCAGGGCCTGGCGCTCGTGCCCCTGGTGGCCCCGACCACGCCGGAGGAGCGCCTGTCTCGCATCGGCCCCCAGGCGCGCGGCTTCCTGTACGCCGTGTCGGTCACGGGGACCACGGGCGAGCGCACCGCCCTGGACGTCGGGGGCGTGATCGACCGGGCGCGGGCGCATACCGACGTGCCGGTCGCCGTCGGCTTCGGCATCGGGACGCCCGAGCAGGCCGCGCAGACCGCGGACGCGGGCGCCGACGGCGTGATCGTCGGGAGCCGCCTGGTCCGGGCGGCGGCCGAGGCGCAGGACCCGGCCGGCGCGGTCCGCGACCTGGTCGCCGGCTTCGCCGGGGCGCTGAGATAGGATCGACCGCCGGCATGGTCATCCTCGTCGCCACCACCGTCGCCTTCGTGATCTGGGTCGTCCTCTGGTCGCTCGGGATCAAGGCCCTGGACGGGATCATCCTCGCCCTGGCGATCGTGATCATCGCGGCGACGACACGCATGGTCGCGCGCTACCTGCCTGGGCGCGACGAGGTCTGACCGCGGGCGTATGGCCCGTGTCGGCATCCTGACCGGGGGCGGCGACTGCCCGGGCCTCAACGCGGTCATCCGCGCGGTGGTGCGCAAGGGCATCCGCGAGCACGGCCATTCGCTGCTGGGCTTCCGCCACGGGTGGGCCGGCGCCATGGGCGGCGACACCATCGAGCTCACGCTGGAGAACACCTCCGGCATCCTGCCTCGCGGAGGGACGATGCTGGGCACCTCGCGCACCAACCCCTACCAGGAGGACGGGGGCGCCGACCGCGTGCGCGCGACCCTGGAGGCCGAGGGCGTGGACGCGCTGATCGCCGTGGGCGGGGAGGACACGCTGGGCGTCGCGCGCCGGCTGGGGGAGGACGGCGTGCCGGTGGTCGGGGTACCCAAGACCATCGACAACGACCTCGCCGCCACGGACTTCACCTTCGGCTTCCACACCGCGGTGCAGATCGCCACCGACGCGATCGACCGCCTGCACACCACCGCGGAGTCCCACAACCGCGTGATGGTGGTCGAGGTCATGGGTCGCCACGCGGGGTGGATCGCCTGCTACAGCGGCATGGCCGGCGGCGCCGACGCCATCCTGGTGCCCGAGCGGCCGTTCGACGTCGACGAGGTGTGCGAGCGCATCCGCCGCCGCCACCGCTCCGGGCGCACGTTCTCGATCATCGTGGTCGCGGAGGGCGCGGTGCCCAAGGACGGCTCGGCTCCGCGCGAGGACAAGCAGACCGACGCCTTCGGGCACGTCCGCCTGGGCGGGATCGCGGTGGAGCTGGAGGGCCAGATCGAGCAGCGCACCGGGTATGAGAGCCGGATGACGATCCTCGGTCACGTCCAGCGCGGGGGAACGCCCACCGCCTATGACCGCGTGCTCGCCACCCGCTTCGGCGTCGGCGCGATCGACGCCGTGACCGACGGCGCGTTCGGCCGGATGGTCGCGCTGCAGGGGACCGAGATCGTGCGGGTGGCCCTCGAGGACGCACTGCGCGAGCCCAAGCTGCTGGACCCCGGCCTGTACGCCACCGCCGAGGTGTTCTTCGGATGACGCGCCGTGCGCTCGCTGCCCTCCTGGCGCTGGCCGCCGTCGCGCTGGCCGGCTGTGCGCAGGCGTCCACCGGCCAGAGCACCGACACGGTCGGCGGCGGCGTCCTGCGCATCTACTCCAGCCAGCCGCTGCGCGGCGCGCTCGCCCCGCAGGCCCAGGCCATCGTGCGCGGTGAGCGCCTCGCGCTCGAGGATGCCCGCGGCCGGGTCGGCAAGTGGCGGATCGACTACCGCGCGCTCAACGACGCGGATCCGCTGACCGGCACCTGGGAGCCCGGCCTGGTCTCCGCCAACGCCCGCCAGGTCGCGCAGGACGACAAGACGATCGCCTACCTGGGGGAGATGGGGACGGGCGCGTCGGCGGTCGCCATCCCGATCCTCAACGAGACCAAGATCCTCGAGGTCAGCCCCACCGACACCATCACCGGGTTCACCCGCAGGATCAACGCGAACCCCGGGGAGCCCGAGAAGTACTACCCCACGAAGGACGAGAACTTCGCGCGCCTGGTCCCGCCCGACGACGTCCAGGCCGCCGCGCTGCTCCAGCTGCTCCAGGACAACCGCTCCAAGCGCGTGTTCGTGGTCCACGACCAGGATCTCTACGGCCAGGGCGTCATCAAGGCGTTCACCCGCGGCGCCCGGGCGAAGGGCATCGAGGTGCTCAAGATCCAGGGGGTCGATCCCGAGCAGGTCGACCCGGCGCGCGTGGCCGGGGACATCGCGGCCTCCGGCGCCGACGCGTTCCTGTACGCGGGCGAGGCGCTGCCGCAGGTCCCGCCGCTGTACGCGGCGGTCGCGGCGGCCGCCCCGCGGGCCCGCCTGTACGGCACCTACACGCAGGTCAACCCGGCCTTCGCGGCCCGCCTGGCCCCCGGCGCCACCGTGCTCGCCACCGCGCCATGGCTCGACGTGAAGTCCTACGGGCCCGCCGCGCTGAAGCTGGCGCAGCGCTACCGGCGCCGTTACGGAGAGGCCATGCCGCCCCACGCGCTCTACGGCTACGAGGCGATGGCCGTCGTCCTTGCGGCCATCCGCAGCGCGGGCAAGCGCGGCAACGAGCGGGGCACCGTGATCAAGGACGTGCTCAAGATCCGCCGCCGCGACTCGGTGCTGGGCACCTACGCCTTCGATCGCCGCGGCGACGTGACGATCAAGGTCTACGGCGCCTACCGCGTGCGGCGGGGGAGCGTCGTCTTCGACCGCGTGCTGGACCCCCTCGGCGCTTAACCTGCGCTCAACACCGGCCTGGGCAACATCTCCCCGCATTGCACCGCCGCGACTACGTGGCATAGGATCACTACCCGTTCCGAACTGAGGGGGGAACCTCATTGAGAGTACGTTTCTTGGTAGTGGCCGTCAGCTGCGCAGCGCTGAGTCTCGGCGCCGCGGCCTGCGGCAGTAAGAGCAGCAGCGGCGGCGGCAACACCGTTTCCGGCACGACGCTGACCATCTACTCGAGCCTGCCGCTGCAGGGCACGTCGCGTGGACAGTCGGAAGCCGTGATCAACGGCGAGAAGCTGGCCCTCGACACGCTCGCCCCGGGTGGCAAGCTGGGCAAGTACACGATCAAGTACGTCTCGCTCGACGACTCCACGGCCCAGAACCCGGGCACCGCGGATGAGGGCCAGACGGCGCAGAACGCCCGCAAGGCGGCCTCGGACAAGACAACGATCTTCTACCTCGGGGAGTTCAACTCCGGCGGGACGAAGGTGTCGCTGCCCATCCTCAACAAGGCCGGCATTCCGCAGATCAGCCCCTCGAACACGTATGTCGGGCTGACCACCAGCGACCCGGGCTCGGAGCCCGGCGAGCCGCGGAAGTACTACCCGACCGGCAAGCGCACGTACTCCCGAGTGGTGCCTCGCGACACCATCCAGGGTGCGGCGCTGGTCGCGACCATGAAGTCCGACGGCTGCACGGCGGTCACGCTGTGGAACGACGGCTCGACGTACGGAGCGGGACTGGCCCGCAACATCGAGCTCTCGGCGAAGCTGGCGAACCTCCCGGTCCAGGACAAGCAGCGGACCGACAAGAACGCCCCGAACTACCGGGCGCTGGCCTCCGGCATCAAGACCGACTGCTTCGCGTGGTCGGGAGTGACCGGTGAGAACGGCGTGCAGGTGTTCAAGGACGCGGCGGCAGCGGCCCCGAAGGCGAAGCTGTACGGGCCGGACGGCGTCGCCGAAGAGGCGTTCAGCAACCCGAAGAAGGGCGGCATTCCCGCCGACGTAGGCGCCCGGACCAAGGTCACGGTGGCCACGCTCGGCGTGAAGGACCTGCCGGCGGCGGCTTCCGTGCTGGCCAAGTACAAGGCCAAGTACGGGGGCGCGACGGTCGATCCGTACGCCATCTACGGGTACGAGACGATGGCGCTGGCGCTGGACAGCATCAAGAAGGCCGGCGACAACGCCAACGATCGCACGAAGGTGATCGCGCAGCTCTTCCAGGAGAAGGATCGGAAGAGCGTGCTCGGCACCTACTCGATCGACGCCAACGGGGACACGACCCTCACGGACTACGGGCTGTACGTCATCAAGAACGGACTGCCTGAGTACGCGAAGAAGATCGTGGCCGACCCGAAGCTCATCCCCAAGGGGTAGCCGAGGTTCGAAAGGTCAGGGGCGGGCTTCGGCCCGCCCCTCCTTTTCCCGGGGACATCATGGAAGCCGCCTCAGTCCCGTCCAAGCCGGCCCGCCGCACCGGGGACGTCGTGCGCGACTTCCTGTCGCGCTTCGGGCTCATCGCCTTCCTGCTGGCGATGCCCGTCTTCATCGGGCTCCACGACCTGAGCAAGGGCGACGGGCTCGCGCCGCTCGCCAACCTCCTGGTCCTGGGCATCTCCAACGGGGCCATCTGGGCTCTGATCGCCGTCGGCTACACGCTGGTCTACGGGATCATCGAGCTGATCAACTTCGCCCACGGCGACAACTTCATGCTGGGCACGTTCGTCGCCTTCGCCCTGTTCGGGACGCTGGGCCTGACCCTGGCGACCGGGCCGCTGGGGCTGATCGTCGGACTGGTCGTCTGCCTGATCGCCGCGATGGTGGCGTGCGCGACCACCAACGTGATGATCGAGCGCGTGGCCTACCGGCCGCTGCGCAACGCGCCCAAGCTGGCGCCGCTGATCACCGCGGTCGGCTTCTCCTTCATCCTCCAGAACGTGGGGATCCTCTGGTACGGGTCCTCGCAGTTCTCGATTCCCAACCTGATCAAGTCCCAGCACTCGCTGATCGAGTTCGGCGGCGTGACCGTCCGCAACGGCGACGTGCTGGCCATCGCGGTGACGATCCCGCTGGTCTTCCTGCTCACGCAGTTCATCACCCGCAGCCGGATCGGCAAGGCCATGCGCGCGACGGCGCAGGACCCGGAGGCCGCGAGGCTGATGGGGATCAACGTGGACACCACGATCTCCTTCACCTTCCTGATGGGCGGCCTGATGGCCGGCGCCGCGGCCGTCATCTACGCGCTCTACCAGACGACGCTGTGGTACTTCGCGGGCTTCCAGGCGGGGCTGATCGCCTTCACCGCCGCGGTGATGGGCGGGATCGGCAACCTCCAGGGGGCGGTCCTGGGCGGGCTGATCATCGGGGTGATCCAGAACATCTCCGACGACCGCATCGCCGCCAAGTGGACGCCCGCCGTGGTGTTCGCCTACCTGATCGTGATCATGGTCTTCCGTCCCCAGGGCCTGCTGGGCGAGGAGACGAGGGAGGCTGGATGACCCAGCGCGTCGCCGCCCTGCGGGAGTCCAAGCACGCCAATCTGGTGCTGGCCCTGGTGATCCTCGGCCTGGCGGTCCTGCTGCCCTACTTCTTCGATCCGCGCGCGTCCTTCATGAACAACGCGGTGCTGGCGCTGGCCTACGTGGTGATGGCGCTGGGCCTGAACATCGTGGTCGGGTTCGCCGGCCTGCTGGACCTCGGATACGTCGCGTTCTACGCCTTCGGCTCCTACTCGATGGGCTGGTTCGCCTCGGACTTCTTCAACCGCGTCAACAGCGGCAAGGGCATCCACATCGGGGCCGGAACGTTTGCCACCACGCTGCCGGGCATCCACCTCAACTTCCTCATCGTGGCCGTGATCGCGGTGCTCATCTGCGCGGTGGTGGGGATACTCATCGGCCTGCCGACCCTGCGCCTGCGCGGGGACTACATCGCGATCGTGACCCTGGCCTTCGGCGAGATCATCCGCGTGTTCGCCTTCTTCGGCGACGACATCAAGTTCGCCGCCGGCTACAAGCTCACCAACGGGCGCGACTCGATCTCGCCGGTGGACCAGATCCAGCTCCCGCTGCTGAGCGAGTTCGACTCGGCCTTCAGCCTGCGCCCGTACTACTGGTTCGCCCTGGCCATGGTCGCGTTCGTGCTGTTCGTGAACTTCCGGCTGCGAGACTCGCGGCTGGGCCGCGCCTGGGTGGCGATCCGCGAGGACGAGGTGGCGGCCGCGTCCATGGGCGTGCCGCTGGTCAAGACCAAGCTGCTGGCCTACGCCACGGGCGGCGCGCTGGGCGGCATGGCCGGCGCCTTCCTGGGCTCCTACTACAACGCGGTCAACGCGAACCAGTTCCAGTTCGGGTTCTCGATCTTCATCCTGGCGATGATCATCCTCGGCGGCCTGGGGTCCGTCTGGGGGGTGGTGTTCGGGGCGATCCTGCTCTCCTACATCAACACGTACTTCATCCCCGACGTGTTCAACACGCTGCCGTCGAAGATCGGCCTGGACTTCGACCTCACCCAGCTCTCCTTCGGGATCTTCGGGTTCCTGATCGTGCTGGTGATGATCCTCAGACCGGAGGGGCTGCTGCCCGAGCGCCGCCGCAAGCTGGAGCTCGTCGACCACGTCGGGACCGGGGACTCCCAGGTCTACGAGGTGCGTGGATGAGCGACGGAAACGGCGCCGACCGCATCCTCGAAGCCTCCGACGTCAGCAAGGTGTTCGGCGGGCTGGTGGCGGTCAGCGACGTGAACTTCTCCATCCCGCGCAAGGCCATCGTCTCCATCATCGGCCCCAACGGGGCGGGGAAGACGACCTTCTTCAACATGCTCACCGGCCTCTACCGGCCCACCACGGGCCGGATCGTGTTCGACGGCGGCGACATCACGGCGGGGCGGCCGGACAAGATCCTCGCCAAGGGCATGGCGCGTACCTTCCAGAACATCCGCCTGTTCGCGACGATGAGCGCGCTGGAGAACGTGATGGTGGGCCAGCACGCGCGCATGAAGGCGGGGCTGCTCGGCTCCATCTTCCGGCCGCCGTGGGTGGGCAAGGAGGAGCGCTCGGTCGCGGACAAGGGCCGCGAGCTGCTCGAGTACGTGGGCCTGGCGCCGGAGATCCACGACGAGCTGGCGATCAACCTGGCCTACGGCGACCAGCGCCGCGTGGAGATCGCGCGCGCGCTGGCCTCGGACCCGGTGCTCCTGCTGCTCGACGAGCCGACGGCGGGCATGAACCCGCAGGAGTCGGCGAGCCTCGTGGACTTCATGCGCAAGCTGCGCGACGAGCGCGACCTGACGATCCTGCTGATCGAGCACGACATGAAGGTCGTCATGGACGTCTCCGAGCACATCACCGTGCTCGACCACGGCAACAAGATCTCCGAGGGCAAGCCGGAGGAGGTCCGCAAGGACCCCAAGGTCGTCGAGGCCTACCTGGGCACGCAGGCCAGCGTCGGCGCCAAGGAGGGCGAGTAGAGCCATGGCCCTGCTCGAGGTGGAGGACATCCACACCTACTACGGCAACATCGAGGCGCTCAAGGGCATCTCGCTGACCGTGGACGAGGGCGAGATCGTCACGCTGATCGGCTCCAACGGCGCCGGCAAGTCGACCACGCTGCGCTCGATCTCCGGGCTCACCCCGCCGCGGACGGGCACGATCCGCTTCGAGGGCGAGGAGATCGGCGGCGTGCCGCCCCAGGACATCGTGCGCCGGGGGATCTCCCAGTCCCCGGAGGGCCGCCACGTCTTCCCGCGGATGACCGTGCGCGAGAACCTCGACATGGGCGCCTACCTGCGCCGCGACGACCACTCGGCCGAGATGGACCGGGTGTTCGAGCTCTTCCCCCGGCTCAAGGAGCGCGAGCGCCAGAAGGCGGGGACGATGTCCGGCGGCGAGCAGCAGATGCTGGCCATCGGGCGAGCGCTGATGGCGCAGCCCAAGCTCCTGCTCCTGGACGAGCCCTCGATGGGGATCGCCCCGATCCTCGTGGACCGCATCTACGAGACGATCAAGGAGATCAACCAGCAGGGCACGACCATCCTGCTGGTGGAGCAGAGCGCCAACCACGCGCTGGACGCCAGCAAGCGCGGCTACGTGCTGGCCACCGGCCAGGTCGCGCTGGCCGACGACTCGGCGGCCCTGCGCCGCAACGAAGAAGTCCAGAAGGCGTATCTGGGCGGATGACGATCCTGGCCCTCATCGGCGCCAAGGCGCTCTACCTGCTGTGGGTTTGGCTGCTGTCCGCGATCGTCGCCGCCTGGCTGTCCAACCGCAAGGGCTACGGCGAGAAGGCCGGCCTGGCCACCGGGCTGCTGCTCACCGTGGTCGGAGTCCTGATCTGGCTCGTCTGGCCACCCCGCAAGGACTCGCCGTGGAAGACCGAGGGCGTGCTGCCCCGGCGCGGCGGTCGACGCTAGAGGAGGACCACGGGCGTCCGGTGGCCCATGGTCACCAGGGCGCTGCAACTCGGATCGAGGTTCCGGCCGGGCCCGGGCTCGGCCCAGAGCTCGTAATCCAGCGGGTATGCGGCTCGCCAGCCGCGGTAGGCGAAGGCGCCGCGAGCGTCGGTCTGGACCCAGGCCAGGGTCCGGACCGGCCCGAAGCTGATCAGGCCAATCGGGCGCCACGCGCGGAAGCGCAGACGGACCCAGCGGTGCGGCGTCGGCGGCACCGTGTGGCCGAGGATGCGGATGTGCCGGCCCAACGGCACCTGGCGATACGGTCGCACTGCCAGAGTCAGCCGCGACGTCGTTGGGCCGGAGACTCCGGGCTCGGCAGGGCGCACCAGCAGGTAGTTGTCCGCGCGTGAGCCGACCCGCCGCTCCGAGTCGGGCCGCTCGGCCACTTGGAACGTGACCCGGTAGTCGGTACCCGGCCAGGGCGCGGCGCGTCCGGTCCGGTATCGGGCGAGCACCGTCGTCCGGGACCGAGCGGGCAGGTCGAGGCTCACCCGGGAAACCGACTCGGAATAACCGTGTGCGCAGCTGCGATATGGAAACGGAAAGGAGAGGTCCGGCGGACCGGGGTACACGTAGTTCGGCACGGCCCTCCCCGCACCGATCACCCTCAACGGTCCCACCGGGCCGAGGGGTGATCCGGATGGGATCGGCGAGCGACCGGCTCGAAGAGAGGCGACAAGGTGCTTGAGCGCCCGCACGCGATCGCGCAGCCACTCGGGGAAGGACCTCGCGACCGGAGGCCGGGTGTAGGTCGGCGGGATCGCGATCACGTCCAGGCGCCGCGGCCGGTCTCCCGTGACGAGCTCCAGCCGGTATTCGACGCGCCGCGTGCCCGGGTAGTGGATGCGAGTCGGGGACATGGTCGCCCGCACCCGCAGGTCCCTCGGCTTCGCCACGGCCGTCGGCTGGAACGGCGCGCCCAGCAGCAGGAAGACCAGACACGACGAACGGCGGATTACCCGGACAGCCGACACGCTGGGACAACGCCCAGGCGAGGCGCGCTGTGACGCTAGTCGCTCAACGCGGCGCGCAGGGCCTCGTCGAGGTCGGTGTGCGCGAACGTGTAGCCGAGCTCGACGGGGCGGGTGGGGATGGCTCGCTGGCCGGTGGTGACGATCTCCGCCATCTCGCCGTAGAGCAGATGTAGCGCGATGCCCGGGATGGGGGCGATCGCGGGGCGGTGCAGGGCTCGGCCGAGGGCCTGGGAGAAGTCGCGGTTGCGGACCGGGTCGGGTGCGGTCGCGTTGACGGGGCCCGACCAGTTCTCGCCGTCCAGCGCCGCGAGGTAGATGCCGGCGACGTCGTCGGCGTGGATCCACGGCATCCACTGCTTGCCGCCCGCCACCGGGCCGCCGGCGCCGAGCTTGAAGGGGGTCAGCATCTTGGCCAGCGCGCCGCCCTCGCGGTCCAGGACGATCCCCGTCCGGACCCGGACGACCCGCAGTCCCAGCTCCTCGGCCCGCGCGGCCTCGGCCTCCCAGACCGCGGTCACGCCCGCCAGGAAGTCTTCCCCGGCCGGCTCGGTCTCCGTCACCTCCTCGTCCCCGCGCGGGCCGTAGTAGCCCACGGCCGACGAGGAGACGAGCACCCCCGGGCGCGGGTCCGCCGCGCGCAGGCCCTCCACGAGGTTGCGCGTGCCCGCCTCCCGGCTGGCGCGGATGCGGCGCTTCGCCTCGTCGGTCCAGCGCTGTGCGACCGGCTCGCCGGCCAGGTGCACGACGGCGTCGCGGCCGGAGAGGGCCTCGACCGGGGCGGCTCCGCTGACGGGGTCCCACCGCACGGAGTGGGGATCGTCGAGATCGCGGCGCGAGAGGACTGTGACCTCGTCGCCTCGGGCGGTCAGGCGCTCGACCAGGCGGCGGCCGATCAGGCCCGTCGCGCCGGTCACGGTGACCCGCACTAACAGCCCACTAAGTCGACGCGATCTGGTGGGTCTCGGTGTCCGCGAAGCCGATCTCGTCGCCGGCCTGCGCGATGTCCTGCGCGCGGGCGGTCTCGGCCACGGCGGCGGCCACCGCGGGCGCCACGTCGCGGTTGAACACCGAGGGAACGATGTAGTCCTCGGCCAGCTCGGACTCGGGGATCACGTCGGCGATGGCCTGCGCGGCGGCGGTCTTCATCTCCTCCGTGATCTGCGGCGCACGGACGTCCAGCGCGCCGCGGAAGATCCCCGGGAAGGCCAGCACGTTGTTGATCTGGTTGGGGTAGTCCGAACGTCCCGTGGCCATGATCCGCACGTACGGCGCCGCCTCCTCGGGCGACACCTCCGGCGTGGGGTTGGCCATCGCGAAGACCATCGGGTCGGGGTTCATCCGCGCCAGCGCCACGGCCGGCACGACCTTCGCCCCCGACACGCCGATCAGCAGGTCCGCGCCCTCCAGCAGGTCGGCCGGGTCTCCGTGGCGGCGATCGCCGTTGGTGGCGTCGGCGTACCAACGCTTCATCGCGTTGATCGACCCGTCCAGGTAGTCCTCGCGCTGGGTGTGCAGCGCGCCGCGCGAGTCCACGCCGATGATGTCGGTGACCCCCGCGGACATGAGGATCTTGGTCACGGCCACGCCCGCGGCGCCCAGCCCGAAGACCACAACGCGCAGCGAGGAGAGCTCGCGCCCGGTCAGCTTGCAGGCGTTCATCAGGGCGGCCAGGACGACGATTGCCGTGCCGTGCTGGTCGTCGTGGAACACCGGAATGTCCAGGGAGGCCTTGAGGCGATCTTCGATCTCGAAGCACCGGGGCGCGGAGATGTCCTCCAGGTTGATCCCCCCGAAGGCCGGAGCGATCAGCTGCACCGCGCGCACGATCTCATCGGTGTCCTTGGTCTCCAGGCACACCGGGAAGGCGTCGACGCCGGCGAACTCCTTGAACAGCATCGCCTTGCCCTCCATCACTGGCATGGCGGCGTAGGGGCCGATGTCGCCGAGGCCGAGCACGGCCGTCCCGTCGGAGACCACGGCCACGGTGTTGCGCTTGATCGTGTACTGGAAGGCCTTGCGGCGATCCTCGGCGATGGCCGCGCAGACCCGGGCGACCCCGGGGGTGTAGGCCATCGAGAGGTCGTCGCGGGTGCGCAGCGGGTGCTTGTTGCGCTGCTCGATCTTTCCCCCGACGTGCAGCAGGAAGGTGCGGTCGGTCTTGTCCACCACGTGCACGCCGTCACAGGCCTCGATGGCGGCGAGGATGTCGGCCCAGTGGTCCTGGTCCCCCGCGGCGACGGTGATGTCGCGCACGGTGTGGGCGTCGTCCACCGAGATCAGGTCGACCGCGCCGATGGTCCCGCCCGCCTCGCCGATCGCGCTCGCGACCCGGCCGAGCATGCCGGGCTTGTGCTCTATCTGCACGCGGATCGTGAGGCTGTACTGGGCGCTGGGAGTGTGGTGCACGGGTCCGTCCTCCATCCCATCATAGAGTTCAGTTCATGGCCTCCGAGCGCGACGAGCTGTTCCTGATCGACGGGAATTCCCTCGCCTACCGGGCCTTCTTCGCACTGCCCGAGGAGATCGCCACCTCCGACGGGTTCCACACCAACGCCATCTTCGGGTTCGCCTCGATGCTGGTGAAGATCCTCACCGACCTGGGGCCCAAGGCCACCGTCGTCGTTTGGGACGCGGGCTCCTCGGGGCGCAAGGAGGTGTACGCCGACTACAAGGCCCAGCGCTCCAGCCGGCCCGACCTGCTCAAGGAGCAGTGGCCCCACCTGGAGCCCCTGGTGGAGGCCTTCGGCTACCGCAACATCGCGGTTGCGGGCTACGAGGCCGACGACGTGATCGCCTCCATCGTGGAGCGCGCCAGCGCCCAGGACGTCCCCGTGATGGTGGTCACCGGGGACCGCGACGCCTACCAGCTGGTCCGCGACGGGGTCCGCATCATGACCACGTCGCGCGGGATCACGGACACCCGCGTCTACGACACCGAGGGCGTGGTCGAGCGCTACGGGATCGCGCCCGAGCTGGTCCCCGACTTCATCGGGCTCAAGGGCGACACCTCGGACAACATCCCCGGCGTCCCGGGGATCGGCGACAAGACCGCGGCCCAGCTGCTTCAGGAGTACGGCTCGCTGGAGGGCGTGCTGGAGAACGTGGAGAACATCTCGGGCGCCAAGCGCAAGCAGAACCTGGTCGAGCACGCCGAGGATGCGCGGATCTCCAAGCGGCTGGCCACGATGGTCCGCGACATCGAGGTCGACGTCGATCCGGCGGGCGAGCTGTCGCGCGAGCCCGACCGCTCGCGGCTGCGCGAGGTGTTCCGCCGCTTCGAGCTGCGCGAGCCGCTGCGCCGGCTGGAGGAGGCGCTGGACCTGGCCGAGGCCGAGCCGGTCCCCGCCGTCGCGGGCGACCTGGCGCTGGGAGTGCCCGTGCGCGAGGCGCCGGTGTCGCAGGTCGGCTCGCTGCGCGGCCCCGGGCCGCTCGCGCTGGTGGCCCGCGAGCCGGAGACGCCAGACGACGCGCTGTTCTCCGACGAGCCCTGGCGCTTCGGGGCCTTCGCGGGCGGCGAGCAGTCGCTGGCCGGCGAGATGACGGGCCCGGAGGAGCTGGTCGCCGCGGCCGGGGACCGCCCGGTGGCCGCCCACGACGCCAAGGCGCTGCGCGCCGTGCCGCCCAACCTGGCGCACGACACGATGGTCGCGGCCTACCTGATCGACCCGGCGGCGCGGGCCTATCCGTTCGACGAGCTGTGCGCCGACCGCGGCGTGGAGTGCGACATGGAGGAGGTGGCGGCGCGCGACGCCGTGCTGGTCCACTGGCTGGCCCAGTGGCAGCGCGAGACCCTGCGCGAGCGCGACGCCGAGTCTCTGCTGGACGAGGTCGAGCTGCCGCTGGTGCACGTGCTGCGCGCCATGGAGGTCGCGGGCGTGAAGCTGGACACCGAGCTGCTGGCGGCGATCGCGCGCCGCGTGCACGCGGACGCCCTGGAGCTGGAGCGCGAGATCCACGCGCTCGCCGGCGAGGAG
The DNA here is from genome assembly GCA_033855845.1 of Solirubrobacteraceae bacterium. GTDB lineage: Bacteria > Actinomycetota > Thermoleophilia > Solirubrobacterales > Solirubrobacteraceae > AC-38. The sequence continues at coordinate 6,590 of JAWVFR010000058.1, read as the reverse complement.
TTCACGATCGGGTCGCCCCAGCAGCTGGCGGAGGTGCTGTTCGTGAAGCTGGGCCTGTCGCGCAAGCGCCGCGGCAAGACGGGCTACTCGACCGACGCGCGCGTGCTCCAGGCCATCCGAGACGAGCACGAGATCATTCCCAAGATCGAGCGCTGGCGGGAGCTGACCAAGCTCGAGTCGACGTACCTCGAGGCGCTGCCCGCGCTGATCGACGAGCGCGACGGGCGCCTGCACACCACCTTCAACCAGACCGCCACCACCACCGGGCGGCTCTCGTCTACCGACCCCAACCTGCAGAACATCCCCATCCGCACCGAGCTGGGGCGGGAGATCCGGGCCTGCTTCGTGGCCGAGCCGGGCAACGTGCTGGTGTCGGCCGACTACTCGCAGGTGGAGCTTCGGGTGCTGGCCCACATCGCCGGCGAGCAGGCGCTGCGCGACATCTTCGCCCGGGGCGAGGACGTGCACACGGCGACGGCCGGGGAGATCCTGGGCCTGGCGCCGGACGAGGTGGACGCGGGGGCGCGCTCCAAGGCCAAGATGATCAACTACGGCATCGTCTACGGGCTGTCCGGCTTCGGCCTCGCCGACCGCCTGCAGATCCCGCGCGAGGAGGCCGACGCCTTCATCGAGACCTACCTCGACCGCTTCCCCGCGGTGCGGCGCTTCATCGAGGAGACGATCGAGTTCGCCACCACCGAGGGCTACGTGCAGACGCTGTTCGGCCGCCGGCGGCGCATCCCCGAGCTGCGCGCGCGCAACCGCCAGACGCGGATGCTGGGCGAGCGCCTGGCGGTCAACACCGTCATCCAGGGGACGGCGGCGGACATCATCAAGGTGGCGATGGTCCGTTCTCACCGCGCGCTGGCCGAGGCCGGCCTGGCCACGAGGCTGGTCCTGCAGATCCACGACGAGCTGCTGTTCGAGGGCCCGGCGCAGGAGGCGGAGGAGACGATGGAGATCGTGCGCGCGGCGATGGAGAAGGCCGCCGACCTCGACCCGCCGCTGACCGTGGACATCGGCGCCGGGCCCAACTGGATGGAGGCGAAGTAAGTGGCCCCTCCGGCAACCCCGCACCGCGCACGGGATCACCGGAGGGACGACTGATGGACCGCAGCCTTGCCGTCGTCATCACCGCCGCCACCGGCGGGCTGATCGCCCTGCAGGCGCCGATCAACTCGATGCTGGGGCGCGCGGTGGGCACGTGGCAGGCGGCGGCGGTGTCGTTCGCCGTCGGGACGGTCCTGCTCATCTCGATCGCCACGCTGGCCGGGGGCGGATGGGGCCATCTGGGCGAGGTGCGCAGCGTCCCCTGGTACTACCTGCTGGGCGGTGTCCTGGGCGCCGCGTACGTGACGACCGTGCTGGTGACCGTGCGGACGCTGGGCGCCGGCGGCGTCACCGCGGCGACCATCGCCGGCCAGCTGGCGATGTCGCTGGTGGTCGACCAGCTGGGGATCCTGGGCGTCCACAAGCACCCGATCACCGCGCTGCGGCTGCTCGGCGTCGCGCTCCTGGCCGCCGGGACGTTCCTGATCGTGCGCGACTGAGCGACGGCCGCTACGGCAGCCGGACCCCGGCGCGCCGGAGCATGTCCTCGAACTGCGGCGCCGAATGGCGGGCGAACGTGGCCGTCAGGTGGTCGTCGTCGCGGTGCACGACCATGCCGCCGAGGATCGCCGGGCAGGTCCCGTCGGGGCAGATGAACGGCGTGGCGCTCACCACGGTCACGCCCGGAACCCGGCGCGGCAGGCCCTGGATCACCCGGTTGAAGGGGACGACCGCCCGGTCGCGGGACAGCGGCACGTCGCACTCGCGCACCCGGCTGGGCCCCTTGCTCAGCAGGCACGCCGGTGGCTTGAACGGCATGGTCGGCGACGTCTCGCCCACCACGACCTGGCGGTGGCCCGCGGTCAGCGTGCGCAGCGACGGCAGCCAGCCGGACGACCACAGACGCAGGTAGCGCGCGCTGCCCGGGCTGACGAAGCGTCCGGCCTGGATGCCCAGCCCGTGTGAGCGGGTCTGGAGGTAGACGAGGTCCGGGTGCCAGCGGGCGATCAGGCGCGGATAGGCCTGCGCCCTCCAGGCGTAGCAGCGCGTGCCGGGGTGGGCGATCCCTTGGGCGTCGTAGAAGTTGACCAGGATCCGGTTCACGGGACAGCCGCGGAACGTCAGGCGCAGCAGCGTGGCGTCGTGGCGCCGGGCGATGGCCTCGAAGGCCGGCTGCCACTGCTGGGCGTGCGAGTCGCCGACGAGCGCGATGGTCGGGCCCCGGCCCCGGCGCAGCACGCAGGCCTCGGCCGAGGTCTGGCTCCACTGCTGCAGGGTGTACGGGCAGCCCGGCGTGTAGGGCACGTCCTGGGCCGCGGCCAGGACCTTGGACCGGAAGTCGCTGCCCGCCCAGGGCGGGGAGGCCGCCACGGCGACCGCCGCCGACACCAGCAGGCCCGCCGCCACCACGGCCAGCGCCGGCGCGCGCCGCGCCAGCCGGAAGCGCACCGGCCGCTCGACGATCAGGTACGAGATCCCGGCCGCCAGCACGATCGCGGCGACCTGCGTCCAGCGCCACGTCGGCGCGGCGAGGTTGTACTTGCGCGCGAGGACCGGCGCGAACACGATCACCGGCCAGTGCCACAGATAGAGGCTGTAGGACATGCGCCCGACCGCGGCCGGGACGGGGCTGCCGATCGCCCTCTGCGTCCGTCCGCGCGGGGTCAGGTCCAGCGCCGCCAGCAGGACGAAGGCCGCCGCGGTGACGGCCAGGGCGGCGGCGCCGGGGTAGGTCTCGGCGTCGGGGATGGCCGTGGCCAGCCACACCACGGCCGCGAACGCCGCCAGCGCGACGACGGCGGACACGGCGCGCACCGCCCGCGTGTCGGGGATCCGCGGGCGCAGCCGCACCGCGATCACCGCCAGGGCCGCCCCGGCGAGCAGCTGGTAGGCCCGCGTGTGCGCCCCGTAGTAGGCGGACGTGGAGGGCACGAGCACGACCGAGAGTACCGCGGAGATCCCCAGCAGGACGGCGATCGCGACCAGCAGTCCGCCGGTCGCGCGGCGCCCGCGCCGCCACGTCGACAGGCGCCACAGGACGAGGAAGAGCGCGGGCCAGACGACGTAGAACTGCTCTTCCACCGCCAGCGACCAGAAGTGGATCAGCGGGCTGGGGACGTCGCCGGCGACGAAGTAGTCGCGGCCGTCGGCCACGAAGTGCCAGTTGGCGAAGTAGGCGGCGGCGGACTGGCCGTCGAGGCCGACCGCGTGCTGGTCGACCGCGTCCAGCAGCCACGCGGACAGGACGAGCACGGCCACGATCGCCAGCGCCGAGGCGGCGAGTAGGCGCCGGATGCGGCGCGCGTAGAAGTTGGCCAGGCGGATCCGGCCGTGCTCGGTCACCTCCCGCAGGAGCAGCCCCGTGATCAGGTACCCGGACAGCACGAAGAAGACGTCGACGCCGATGAACCCGCCGGGCATCCACGTGTAGCCCAGGTGGAAGAGGATCACCAGGATCACGGCGAGCGCGCGGATCCCGTCGATGTGCGGGCGGTAGCCGCCGCCCGCGGGCAGGACCGGCTCGTCCGTCGCCCGGTCGGGCAGCGGCGAGTCGAGGGATTCCGGGACCGATGCGTCGGGGGCGGCGCGGCCCGTTCGCAGGTCTGAGCGAGTCGCGGACATCAGGCCAGTGGACCGCGGACCGTACCGCGTGGCCGCCCTGGACGGATGGACGATGGGAGCCGTCCTGTCCGGCCACTACCTTCCGGAACATGGCCTCCCCAGCACAGGAACGCCGGGAAGACGAGCGGCGGACGGGCGAGCGCCGCGCGATGGGCGGACGGCGGGACGAGGATCGACGGCGCGCGCGGGTGACCACCGCGTCCGCCGCCCTCTGGGCCCTCGGCGGCGCGCTCGTCGTCCTCTACCTGTTCCTCCTGGTCGTGGATGCGATCAACCCCGATCGCGCGCCCGCGGCGACGATCGTCGTGCTGGTCCTCGCGGTGCTCTGGCTCGCGCACTCCTGGCGGCGGCTGATCGCCCCGCAGGGGCACGTGAGCCGGCCGGACCGCGAACGCCGCGGCTTCTAGCCGCGGCGTCTAGACCGCGACGGCGATCCGGCGCTCGCCCGCCGGGACCGGCCCGGCGAACTCGGGCGGGGCGATGCGCAGGTAGTGCTCGAAGCACCAGTCCAGCATCGGCTGGCGCCCGAGGCCCTGGAGCACGCGGACGAGGGCGCGCGGCGGGATCCGCGGGACCAGGTCCTGGACGCGCTTGAGCGCCTCGAACTTCCAGCGGTGCCCGGCGCTGAACGCGTGGTAGCGGCGCAGCGCCTCCTCGCGGGTGCGCGTGCCCTCCACCACCGCCCGCAGCTCCCGTCCGCAGGCGAGGCCGAAGTACAGCGCGGTGCGGATGCCCTCCGCCGTGGTCGGGAGGCAGTGCCCGGCGCTGTCGCCGGCGAAGAACACCCCGTCCTCGGTGGCCGGGCGGATGCGGTGGGGGATCCAGTTCCCCTGGTAGCGCTCCGCCGGCACGCCCAGGTCCCGGGCCAGCTGGACCGTCTCGGCCTTCACCGGCGGCCGGGGGTCGAACGAGCCGACGCCCACGCGCAGCTCCCCGTCCGCGGGGAAGCTCCACGCGTAGCCCGCGCGCACGTAGCGGCGGTCGATCCACAGCTCCAGGTCCTCGCCCCGGCCGTGGGGGTGGACCTCCAGGCCGCGGGACAGGAACGCCTCCGGAGGCTGGACGTTCTCGCCGGCCCCCAGGACCCGGCGCCAGCCCAGCGCGTCCACCACCAGCGGGGCGCGCAGGTCGCCGCGGTCGGTCCGCACGCCGCCCGGGATGGAGCCCTCGACCTTCGCGGTCTCGAACTCGGCGTGTCCCGCGCTCTGGGCGCGCAGCAGCTCGCACAGCGTGCGGTAGTCGAAGGTGGAGAACGTCCAGGGCAGCTTCCAGCGCACGCTGCCGTGGGGCGTATGGAGCACCAGGTCGGGGAAGGTCTGCTGGATCGACTCCTCCAGGCCCATCGCCCGCAGCCAGGACGTGGGGATGCCGCAGGCGGACGTCTGGCGCTCCCCGACCTCGTAGCGATCGAGGATCAGCGTGCGCGCGCCGGACCCGGCCAGCTCGCGGGCGACGGCCAGGCCCGCGAAGCTCGCCCCGCAGACGAGGACGTCGTAGTCGCCGGACAGGGGCGTGCGCTCGGCTCCCCGCTTGGTCTCGCGCCGCGGCATGCAGGCAGATCATATGGACGTTCCTTCGCTAACCTCCCCCGTTCATGGTCGAAGCCACCACCGAAGCCCCTCCGGGCGCGAAGGTCGTCGACGGGTCCGACGGTCTCCTGCTCGAGATCGACGGGCAGATCGTTCCCAACTACGACGCGACCCTCACCCCGTTCTCCGAGGGCGACGTGGTCAGCGGCAAGGTGGTGCGGATCGACAACGACGAGGTCCTCGTCGACATCGGCTACAAGTCGGAGGGGGTCATCCCCTCCAACGAGCTGTCGATCCGCAAGTCGGTCGATCCCTCCGACGAGGTGGAGATGGGGGAGGAGGTCGACGCCCTCGTCCTCACCAAGGAGGACCAGGACGGCCGCCTGATCCTGTCCAAGAAGCGCGCCCGCTTCGAGAAGGCGTGGCGGCGCATCGAGGCGGCGGCCGAGTCCGGCGAGCCCGTCACCGGCACGGTGATCGAGGTGGTCAAGGGCGGCCTGATCATCGACCTCGGGGTCCGCGGCTTCCTGCCCGCCTCGCTGGTCGACATCCGCCGGGTCCCGCACCTGGACGAGTACATGGGCACCGACATCGAGTGCAAGGTGATCGAGCTCAACCGCTCGCGCAACAACGTCGTGCTCTCCCGCCGCGCGGTCCTGGAGGAGGAGCGCAAGGAGGTCCGCCAGCAGATCCTGGACCGCCTGGAGCCCGGGATGGTGGTCGAGGGCCAGATCTCGAACATCGTGGACTTCGGCGCCTTCGTGGACCTCGACGGGATCGACGGCCTGATCCACATCTCCGAGCTTTCCTGGTCGCATGTCAACCATCCGAGCGAGATCCTCAACATCGGGGACACCGTCTCGGTCAAGGTCCTGGACATCGACCGCGACCGCCAGCGGATCTCGCTGGGCCTCAAGCAGACGCAGGAGGACCCCTGGCAGCGCGTGGTCGACACCTACAGCGTGGGCGACGAGCTGGAGGGCAAGGTCACCAAGGTGGTCACCTTCGGCGCGTTCGTGGAGATCCTGGACGGGGTCGAGGGCCTCGTGCACATCTCCGAGCTGGCTGCCCACCACGTCGAGAACCCGCGCGAGATCATCGAGCCGGGCGACGTGGTCCGGGTCAAGGTGCTGGAGATCGACGACGAGCGCCGCCGGCTCTCGCTGTCCACCAAGCGCGTGGAGGACCAGGTCCTGCCCCTCGGCGGCCGCGCCCCCGCGATCATCCCGCCCGAGGAGGGGACGTCCGCCGAGGATCTCGACGACGTGCCCGAGCTGGGCCTGTCCGAGGACGTCTTCGCCGAGCAGGCTCCGGCCGCGGAGGCGGAGGCCGCTCCGGCGGAAGAGGCTCCGGCTGCGGAAGCCGCTCCGGCCGCGGAAGAGGCTCCGG